>DASQMT010000054.1:0-3864 GCA_035645355.1 Solirubrobacteraceae bacterium
CGCCGGGCAGCGTGCGGCGCTCGATCGACAGCACGCAGCGCTCCGGGTAGGTGGACAGCTCCTGCCCGCCGGCGATCAGCGACGCGTGCACCGAGCCACGGCCCAGCAGCTCGTGCGTGCGCCCGGCGAGCGCCCGCTCGAGCTCTGCGACCGCAATCAGCACGGGGCCGACCGCGGCGATCGCGTCGACCCCGAGCTGCGGCTGCGAGCCGTGCGCCGCCCGCCCGGCCGCGCTGATCTCCCACCAGGCGAAGCCCTTGTGCGCGACCACGACGTCCAGGCTCGTGGGCTCGGCGACGATGCACGCGTCGGCCCGCACGTGCTCGAGCACAGCCTGCACGCCGATGCTCGAATGCTCCTCGTCGGCCACCGCGCTGACGATCACGTCGCCTGAGAGCTCCGCGCGCGCCGCGGCCGCCGCCGCCAGCATGCAGGCCGCGACGCCGCCCTTCATGTCGTATCCGCCGCGCCCGTAGAGCCGCCCGTCGCGCGCGTGCGGCGCGTGCGGCTCGCTCATCCCCTCCACGCCGACCGTGTCGAGGTGGCCGTTGAGCATCAGCGAGCGCCCGCCCCCTCGACCGCGCGCCGTGCCGACCACCGAAGGACGCCCGGGCGCGGCTTCCACGACGTCGACGTCGAGCCCCGCGTCGGCCAGCCAGGCCGCGGCATAGCGCATCACCTCGGCCTCTCCCGCGCCGCCCGGCACCAGCCTGGGGTTCACGGAGTCGATCGCTACGAGCGCGGCGACCAGTGCTTCGACCGCGTCCGGCGAGATCGGCATGCCGGAGTTCTACCTGCGTCGTACCCTGGAGTGCATGCCGACCGAGATCACGAAGACCGACGCGGAGTGGCGCCAGGAGCTGACGCCCGAGCGCTACCAGGTGCTGCGCAAGGGCGGTACCGAGCCGCCGTTCACCGGCGAGCTCTGGGACTGCCACGACGACGGCGTCTACCGCTGCGCGGGCTGCGGCAACGAGCTGTTCGACGCCACGACGAAATTCGACTCGGGCACCGGCTGGCCGAGCTTCACCGAGCCCCGGTTCGCCGAGGCGGTCGAGCTGCGGCCCGACAACGGGCTCTTCATGCGCCGCACCGAGGTCGTGTGCAAGCGCTGCGGCGGCCACCTCGGCCACGTGTTCGACGACGGGCCGCGCGAGGCGGGCGGGATGCGCTACTGCATCAACTCGTGCTCGCTGGAGCTCGACAAGCGCTGAGGGACTCCGTGAGGCCGCCCGTGCGTAGGCCTTACCGTGAGCCCGATGGCAGTGGTCACCGCGCGCGGGCTGGTGAGGACCTTCGGGGAGGGTCGCTCGGCGCGACGCGTCCTCGACGGCGCCGACCTCGAGGTCGAGGCGGGCGAGATCGTCGCGATCCTCGGGCGCTCCGGCTCGGGGAAGTCGACGCTGCTGCACCTGCTCGGTGGGCTTGACCGGCCGGAGGCGGGCACCGTCGAGGTCGGTGGCGAACCCGTCACCGGTGCGAGCGAGCGGCGGCTGTCGGCGCTGCGCCGCCGGCATGTCGGCTTCGTCTTCCAGTTCTTCCACCTGCTCCCTGAGCTGAGCGGCGAGGCCAACGTGCTGCTCGCGGCGCGCGTGCGCGGCGCCGAGCCGGCCGCGCTCGAGCGTGGCCGCGCGCTGGTCGACCGGCTCGGGCTGCGCGCGGTCGCGGAGTCGCTGCCGCATCAGCTCTCCGGCGGCGAGCAGCAGCGCTTCGCGATAGCGCGCGCGCTCGTCAACGACCCGTCGCTGCTGCTCGCCGACGAGCCGACGGGCAACCTCGACCTCGAGGCCGGCGCCGGCGTGCTGGGGTTGCTGCGCGAGCTCGCGGCCGAGCGCCGCGGCGTCGTGCTCGTCACGCACGAGGCGAGCGCGGCGGCGATCGCCGACCGCGTGCTGCGGCTCGAGCATGGCCGGCTGGTGGCCGCGTGATCCGCGGCCGTGCGCTGTTCGCGCTGATCGGCATCTTCGCCGCGTCGCTCGTCGTCGGCACCGCCGCGACCGTCGGCTTCGGGCTCGCGACCGGCTTCGACCGCGCAGCGCGCCAGGCCGACCTCCCCGACGTGATCGCGCGCTTCGACCGCGAGCCCCGCGAGACGGTCGACGAGCGCGTGCGCGCGCTGCCGAACGTCGCCGCCCGGTCCTACCGCCACGAGGTGACGGACGTCGCGCTGCGTGCCGACGGCCAGGCGACGCGCAAGGGCGTCCTGCACATCGTGCTCGGGGGGCGCCGTGGCTACGCGCTCACCGCGGGCCGGGATGCGCGCGGCGACGACGAGGTCGTAGTGGAGCGCGGCCTCGCGCGCGAGTGGGGACTTGCCCTGGGCGATCGGCTGGTGGTCGGCCGCGGCTGGGACACGCGCATCGTGGGTGTCGCGATCGAGCCCGACAACGTCGCCTTCCCGCTCACCCTGACGCCGCGGATCTACGCCTCCGAGGAGGACTGGGACGTGCGCGTGACCGCCAACCTCGCGCAGCTCTGGCTCGCGGATCCCGCGCGCGCGGACATCACGCTGGCGCAGGCGCGCGCGAGCTCGTTCGGGATCGGCGGGCTCTCGTTCGTGACGCGCGCGGGCATCGAGGTGCTGCTCGGCCAGGCGGCCGGGATCGTGATCGCGCTGCTGGTGGCGTTCGCGCTGGTCGCGCTGGTCGCGGCCGGGACGATGCTCGCGGCGGGCGCCCACGCCGACGTGCAGCGACGGCTGCCGGCGTTCGGCGTCCAGCGCGCGCTCGGGTTCACGCCCGCGAGCCTGGCCGCCGCGCAGGCGCGCGAGTCGGCGCTGCTGGCGGCGCCCGCCGCGGCGCTCGGGCTCGGCGCGGGAGCGCTCGCGGTCGCAGGACCCTCGGCTGCGCTGCTCGCGCAACTCAACCAGCAGCCGCCGGGCTGGGCGCTGCTGCCCGTGCTGGCCGCGTGCGGGCTGGCGATCATCGCGCTCGTCACCGCGTCCGCCACCTGGCCCGCCTGGCGGGCGGCACGCCGCCCGCCGGGCGAGATCCTGCGCGGCGGTGACCTAGCGGGCACGCGACGCGTACGCACTCGACCGACTTCGTCGGGAAGCACAGGCAGGCGCAGCCTTGGTGACGGGCTGCTCGCGACCGGCGCACGCTTCGCCACCGCGGCGCGCGGGCGCTACCTGGCGGCGGTCGCGACGATCGCCGTCTGCGCCGGAGTAGTGACCCTGATGCTGGCGCTGGCCACGCTGCTCGACCGGCTCAGGGACGATCCGGGCGCCGTCGGCAAGCGCTACGAGCTGACTGTCCGCCTGAATCCGCTCGACGTCGCGGCGGTCGAGGCGATACCGGGCGTCGCCGCCGCCGCCGAGCGCTACCAGGTGGAGGTCGCCGACTCGTTCCGGCTCGGCGAGCCGCTGCGGATGATCGCCTACCCCGGCGACCACACCGTCTTCGAGGCGCCGCCGCTGGCGGACGGGCGGCGGCTGCGCGGCGCCGGCGAGATCGAGGTGGGCGTCGGGCTCGCCGACGCGCTCGGTCTGCGGCGGGGGGCGACGCTCGCGGTGCAGCCCGAGGGCGGCGAGGAGGTCCGCTTCAAGGTCAGCGGCGTCGTACGCGCACTCGAGCACGACGGCCGGATCGCCTACGCGCGGCCCGACCGGCTGCTCGCCGCGCAGCCGAACCTCAGCTCGACGATCTCCGTGCGGTTGGAGCCGGGCGCCGACCGCGCGCTGGTCGAGCGCGAGCTGGCGGCACTCGGCGCACCGCCGCAGAGCACCGGTGGCGCGACGACCCGCAATGCCGCCTTCCTCGGCGTGCTCGCGACCGTGCGCGCGTCACCGCCGGAAGCGCTCGCAGGGGTGCTGGTCGAGTGGCTGGTGCTCGGACCGCTGGTCGCGCGCCTCGCCGCAGGCTA
>DASQMT010000055.1:0-3756 GCA_035645355.1 Solirubrobacteraceae bacterium
TGGGCATCTGGCTCGTGGGCGAGGCCGGCGCGCTGCTGGTGCGGCCCGGGGGCCGGCGCGTCGACTGCTGGTGCGTGAAGGTGGACGCCGAGCTGCCGTCGGCCGATCGAACGGCGCACCTGCTGCTGGCGTTGCGCGAGGACGAAGCGGGCTTCGCGACCGTCGCCAACCTGGCGTTCAGCGGCGCCCCGTGGCGGCTGCGCCCGCGGCTCTCGCCGTCGATGCGACCGGCGCTCGACGGGGCGCGCGAGCGCGCCCGGACGAGTGGGGTCTGCGACCTATAACGGGCTTGTCCACGGCTGCCGATGATGGTTCGCATGACCTCCGCCACCACCACCGCTCCGCCGCGCAGGGTGCTGCTGCTCCCGGTCGCCCCGCGCGCCGGACGCAACGACGCGTCGCTGCGCCGCTATCGCCTCGCCAGGCTCCGCGTCGAGGACCGCGACATCCCCCGCGCGGAGCGCTTCCGCCGTGCCGACCCGGCCTGACCGGACGCTCACAAGCCGCTTAGGTGCAGGCGGTACGCTTGCCCGCACCATGCAGAACTCAGCATTCGGGACACTCGGCAAGCGCGTCGTCGCGTGGATCGTCATAGCAGCGCTCGCGATCCTGGCGATCAAGCTGACCATCAGCGCCGTCTTCGGGCTCGTCACGATGATCCTCACGGTCGTCCTGATCGTGGCCGCGGTCATGGGCCTGTTGTGGGCGCTGCGCCACCGCTAGCGAGCCGTGGCCTACCTGCTGGTCGCCTTCTCCTTCGCGCTCGCAGGCGGGCTGGTCGGCAGGCTCAAGGGCTCCTCCTTCTTCGTCTGGTTCCTGATCTCCGGCGTGCTGCCGGTGCTCGGGCTGGCGGCGGCGCTGCTCTACCGCACGGAGCGCGACGAGCTGCGCAGGCAGTGCCCGGGCTGCGGGAGGATCGTCAAGCTGCACGACGCGCTGTGCACCCGCTGCGGGACCGAGCTGGAGTTCCCCGAGATCGCCATCGAGCCCGAGTCGGCGGCGACGGCGCGGTAAGCTCGGCAGCCTGATCCGACAGTCGGAAAGGAGGTTCGAGCAGCGATGATGCGAGCGGTCGACGCGATCATGGAGTGCCTCAAGGCGGAGGGCGTGGACGTCGTATTCGGTTATCCGGGCGGCGCGAACCTCCCGACCTACGACGCGATGTACGACTCCGGCATCCGCCACATCCTGGTGCGTCACGAGGCCGGCGGCGGCCACGCCGCCGAGGGCTACGCCAAGGCCTCGGGCAAGGTGGGCGTCTGCTTCGCCACCTCCGGGCCGGGGGCGACGAACATCGTCACGCCGCTCACCGACGCGATGATGGACTCCGTGCCGGTCGTGTTCTTCACGGGTCAGGTGCGCACCGACCTGCTCGGCACGGACGGCTTCCAGGAGGCGGACACGTTCGGCATCACGATGCCGATCGTCAAGCACTCGTTCATGATCCAGCACCCGCTGGAGATCCCGCGCGTCGTGCACGAGGCGTTCCACATCGCGCGCACCGGGCGCCCGGGGCCGGTGCTGATCGACATGCCGACCGACCTGACGCGGGTCGAGATCGACTACCAGCCCGTCGGTGAGATCCGGCTGCCCGGCTATCAGCCGACGACCGAGGGCAACCAGAAGCAGATCCGGCTCGCGGCCAAGGCGATCGCCAACGCGCGCCGGCCGGTGATCTACGCCGGCGGCGGCGTGATCAACGCCGGCGCGTCGACCGAGCTGACGGAGCTCGCGCTGTGCGACCGGCTGCCGGTCACCTGCACGCTGATGGGGCTGGGGGCGTTCCCGGCGCCGCACGAGCAGTGGCTGGGGATGCTCGGCATGCACGGCACGCGCACGGCCAACTACGCGATGGACGAGGCCGACCTGATCGTGGCGGTCGGGGCGCGCTTCGACGACCGCATCACGGGCAAGCTCTCCGAGTTCGCCCCGCGCGCGAAGTTCGTCCACATCGACATCGACCCGGCCGAGATCTCCAAGAACGTGCCGGCGCACATCCCGATCGTCGGCGACGCCAAGAACATCCTCGCGCGGCTGCTGACCGAGTATCGCGCGCTGACACCTGACCCTTCGCGGCTTGCGGAGTGGTGGGAGCGGATCGAGCAGTGGCGCGCCCAGTATCCGCTGGCCTACGAGGACTCGACCGACACCGAGATCAAGCCGCAGTACCTCGTCCAGGCGCTCTACGAGGCGACCGCCGGCGACTGCATCCTGGCGACCGACATCGGCCAGCACCAGATGTGGGCGGCGCAGTACTTCCACTTCGACAGGCCGCGGCGCTGGATCCAGTCCGGGGGCCTCGGGACGATGGGTTTCGGCCTTCCGGCGGCGATGGGGGCGGCGGTCGCGCGGCCCGATTTGCAGACAGTCGTGCTCTCGGGTGACGCATCGATCCAGATGAACATGCAGGAGCTGTCGACGCTCGCGACCTACGGGATCCCGGTCAAGGTCGTGATCATGAACAACGGCTTCCTCGGCATGGTCCGGCAGTGGCAGGAATTGTTCTGGGATCGCCGCTATTCGGCGGTCGAGATGAATGAGTGGCCCGACTTCGTGAAGCTGGCCGAGGCGATGGGCTGCCACGGCGTGCGACTGACCGACAAGACGACGCTGGTCGAGGACCTGCGGGCGGCGCTTGCGCTCGACGGGCCGGTCGTAGTCGACGCGCGCGTGACCAAGGAGGAGTCCGTCTACCCGATGATCGGGCCCGGCCAGGCCGCGCGCGACATGGTGGGCTGAGCGATGGGCGATCCCGGAACCAAGGAGCTGCTGTCGCTCGAGGATCTCGAGGCGGCCTCGGGCGTCCGCACCGGCCGCAAGCACGTGCTCTCGATCCTGGTCGAGAACAAGCCCGGCGTGCTCACCCGGATCGCCGGGCTGTTCGCGCGCCGCGGCTTCAACATCGACACGCTGGTCGTCGGCCCGACCGACGACGACTCGCTGTCGCGGATCACGTTGACCGTCGACGGTGCGATGCACCCGATCGACCAGGTGACGAAGCAGCTGCACAAGCTCATCAACGTGCTCAAGATCCGCGACCTCGACCCGGGTGAGTCGGTCGCCCGCGAGATGGCGCTGTTCAAGATCTCGGCCGACGCCGGAGCGCGCGGCGAGATCATGCAGGTCGTCGAGATCTTCCGCGCGAAGATCATCGACGTCCAGCGGCGGACCGTGATCATCGAGGTCACGGGCACGCACGACAAGGTCGAGGCGTTCGAGCGCATGGTGCGCCCGTTCGGCATGGTCGAGATGGCGCGCACGGGCGAGATCGCGCTCTCACGCGGCCGCGGCGAGACCTGACGGCGCCCGTGTCCACGGCGCCGCCTCCCGCGACCGGGCACGGCCTCGCTCTCTACGGCGCCGCGCGGGCGGAGTTGCTGCTGCGCTGCGAGCGCGCCGTGCTGCGTGCCCGCCGCGAGGGCGCCGGCGTGCTCGCCGGGCTGACGCTGCGCCTGCGCCCGGAGGTCGACCCGAGCGCCGTCGTGTTCGCGTCACGCGCGGCCGGCGACGACTGGTTCTGCTTCGAGCAGCCGGACCGCGAGGGGGCCGCGCTCGCGACGCTGGGCTGCGTCGCCCGGCTCGCTCCGGGCGCGAGCGCCGCCGTGCGCGGCGGCGACGGGCGCTTCGCGGCCGCGGCCGGCGCCTGGCGCGAGCTCGCGGGACGCGCGGTGGGCGACGTTCCCGACGGCCCCGCCGGCGCCGGCCTAGTCGCGGTCGGCGGGTTCGCGTTCGCGCCCGCCGGCGGCGCGGCACCCC
>DASQMT010000056.1:0-8577 GCA_035645355.1 Solirubrobacteraceae bacterium
GCAAGGACGCAGGAAGGGAACAGTGGCAGAGCCACGGGCCCTTCCGAGGACGCAGCCTGGCGGTGATCGGCGGTCGCCGATTTCGGGTGGAATGTTTCTGGGAGGCCCACTAGCGTCCGGTCGATGCGGATCGGAGTCATCGGCGGCGGCCTGATGGGCTCAGGGATCGCCGAGGTTTGCGCGCGCGCGGGCGTCGACGTCACGGTCGTCGAGGCGGACGCGGCAGGGGTGGAACGAGCGCAGGAGCGGATCGAGAATTCGTTGGACCGCGCGGCGCGCTCCGGCAAGCTGTCGGCCGGGCAGCGGGCGGCGGCGGCGGAGCGCCTGGCCTACAGCACCGGCATCGACGACCTCTCCGGCGCGGACGCCGCGATCGAGGCGATCGTCGAGAACGAGGCCGCCAAGCGCAAGCTGTTCCAGCGCCTCGACGCCGTCCTGCCGGACGCCGAGTTCCTCGCCTCCAACACGTCCTCGGTGCCGATCATGAAGCTGGGCGCCGCAGCCTCCAAGCCCGAGCGCGTGCTCGGGCTGCACTTCTTCAACCCGGTGCCCGTGCTCCCGCTGGTGGAGGTCGTGCGCTCGATCATGACCGGCGAGGAGGCGCTCGAGCGCGCGCGCGGCTTCGCCGAGAGCACGCTCGGCAAGGTGTGCATCTCCTCGCAGGACCGGGCCGGGTTCGTTGTCAACGCGCTGCTGGTCCCCTACCTGCTGTCGGCGATCCGCATGTACGAGTCCGGGTTCGCGTCCAAGGAGGACATCGACGAGGGCATGATCAAGGGCTGCGCGCACCCGATGGGACCGCTCGCTCTCGCAGACCTGATCGGGCTCGACACACTGCTGGCCATCTCCGAGTCGCTCTACGACGAGTTCCGCGACGCGGGCTCCGTGGCGCCGGCGGTACTCAACCGGATGGTCGAGGCAGGCCGGCTCGGGCGCAAGAGCGGTCGCGGCTTCTACGAGTACCCGGAGTAAGCGATGCAGATCGGCATCGCGAGCTTCGTCGACACGGATCCGGCCGCCGGTGCGCAGGGCGCCGCACAGTGCCTTCGCGAGCTCGTCGAGCAGGCCGAGCTCGCTGAGCAGGTCGGGCTCGACGTCGTCGCGGTGGGTGAGCACCATCGCCCGGACTTCGCGGTCTCCGCTCCCGCGGTCGTCCTGGCCGCGATCGCTGCGCGCACCGACCGCCTGCGGCTGTCGAGCGCCGTCACGGTGCTGAGCTCCGACGATCCGGTGCGCGTCTACCAGGACTTCGCGACCCTGGACCTGCTCTCCGGCGGGCGCGCGGAGATCATGGCCGGGCGCGGCTCGTTCACGGAGTCGTTTCCGCTCTTCGGGCAGGACCTCGACGACTACGACGAGCTGTTCGCCGAGAAGCTCGGGTTGCTGCTCGCCGTGCGCGAGTCCGAGCGGGTCACCTGGACAGGGCGGCACCGCGCGCCGCTCGTGGGCGCCGGCGTCTACCCGCGCGCGCTGCAGGTCCCGTTGCCGGTGTGGATCGCCGTCGGCGGCACGCCGCAGTCCGTCGTCCGCGCCGCGGCCCTCGGGCTGCCGTTGGCGCTCGCGATCATCGGCGGCACTCCCGAGCGCTTCACGCCGCTGGTCGGGCTCTACCGAGATGCGGCGCGCAGCGCCGGCCACGACCCTGCGACGCTCGCGCTCGGCGTCAACTCACACACCTACGTCGCCGCGAGCCCGGCCCAGGCCGCCGACGAGTTCTTCCCCTACTACGGCGGCATGATGAGCCGCATCGGGCGCGAGCGCGGATGGCCTCCGATGAGCCGCGCTCACTTCGACCAGCTCGCCTCGCCGGCCGGCGCCGTGGTGGTGGGCGGGCCGCAGGAGGTGATCGACAAGCTGCTCTTCGAGCACGAGCTCTTCGGCAACCATCGGTTCCTGGCTCAGATCAGCGTCGGCGGCATTCCGCACGACAAGGTGCTGCGGGCGATCGAGCTGCTCGGCACGGAGGTCGCGCCCGCGGTGCGCGCGGAGGTCGCGCGACGCGAGGCCGCAAGCGCGCCGGCCTGAGCGCCCAGCGGGGCCGAGGCTCAGCTCAGCTCACTCGCGCAATCGCCGCAGCGACCGCCGACGACGCCCGCGCCGGCGGACCAGCGTCGCGTCAGCTCACCCGCGCAGACGGGGCAGGACGCGGGCGATCCCGCGGTCAGGCGTTCCCAGGCGCCCGACAGCAGCTCGTCCAAGCTCGGGCCGCCACCGCTGTTCTCGTCCCACAGCTGCACGTCGGAATCGTGTTCCACCAACAGCATCGTCATGGCTAGCCCACCTTCCTGAACACACCCACCACGCGCCCCACGATGCTGACGTCACGCGTGCGGATCGGTTCCATCGTCGCGTTCTCCGGCTGCAGCCGGATGTGGTCGGCCTCCTTGAAGAAGCGCTTCACGGTCGCTTCCTCGCCGACGAGCGCCACCACGATCTCGCCGTCGGCCGCAGTGTCCTGCTTGCGCACGACCACGAAGTCGCCGTCGAGGATCCCGGCCTCCACCATCGAGTCACCCCGTACGGCCAGCACGAACTCCCCCTCCTCGCCACCGGCGATCCCGGGCACCTGCACGTAGTCCTCGATGTTCTCCTCCGCGAGGATCGGCTGGCCCGCGGCGACGTGACCGACCAGCGGCAGGCCGCCGCCGGCGACGACGCTCTTCGCCGCGTCGACCGCGCGATCGAGCAGCTCGATAGCGCGCGGCTTCGTCGGGTCGCGCCGCAGCAACCCGACCTTCTCGAGGTTCGCCAGGTGCGCGTGCACCGTCGAGGAGGACGCGAGCCCGACCGCCTTGCCGATGTCGCGCACTGTCGGGGGATACCCGTGGCCGGCCGAGTACTTCTTGATGAAGTCGAAGATCTCCTGCTGGCGCTTCGTCAGGTCCTTGCCGATGTCCATGCGGCTCTGGGCTCCCTCTTGTCGGTCGAACATGTGTTCGGAAAGGTAGCCCGCGGCTCGGACGGAATCAACGCCGGTTCACTCCAGCACGTGGATGACCGTCGGGCGATCGGCGGCGAACGCGTGCTCGATCACATCGCGGATCTCATCCGGCGAGGTCACAGTCGCGCCGTGGCAGTTGAAGGCGCGACCGAGGGCGGCGAAGTCCAGGCCGGCGAAATCGACGCCCAGCGGCGCGTCGCCGCGCTCGCGCATCTCGTTGCGGATCTCCCCGTAGCCGCTGTTGTCCACGACCACGACGGGCAACGCGAGCCGCTCCTGCGCGGCGGCGGCGAGCTCCGCGACGCTGAACAGCACACCACCGTCCCCCGCCAGCGCCAGCACGCGGTCGTCCGGGCGGGCGAGCTTGGCCCCGATCGCGGCCGGCAGCGCGTAGCCGAGCGTGCCGAAGCCTGTCGGGTAGAGAAAGGAGCGCGGGCGCCGCGAGCGCAGCGCAGCGAGCGCGCCGTCGTAGCAGACCATCGCGCTGTCGGCGGCCACGACGCCGTGCTCTCCGAGCGAGTCGTCGATCGCCGCGAGCAGCTCCGTCCAGCGCTCGGAATCCCGGGCCGCACCGGCGTGGAAGGCGTCGCGCCAGCGCCGCGCGCGCGCCGGATCACCCGGCCGGGCCCCGCTCCCGAGCCGCGCGAGCAGCCCGTCCATGCCGAGCGCGGCGTCGCCGACGACCGCGACCTGCGGGATCGCGTTCGCGAAGACGCCGACCGGATCGACGTCGATCCGCGCCACCGGCCCAGCGAACGCCGGCGGTCCGAGCCAGAAGTCGGACGGCGCCAGCTCGCTGCCGACGACCAGCACGGCGTCGGAATCCGCCACCAGCTCGCCGGCGACGGCCCGGCCGTAGCCCGCGCCCATGCTGAGCGGGTGGTGCTCGTCGAGCGTCCCCTTGCCGTTGATCGAGCAGACGACGGGCGCGCCGAGGCGCTCGGCGACCAGGCGCAGCCCGCGCGCCGCGTGCACGGCTCCGCCGCCCGCCAGCAGCAGCGGTCGCTCGGCGCGCGCCAGCAGGGCGGCGGCCGCATCCAGCGCCACCGGGTCGGGAGCGGTGGCCGGCACCGCGATCGGCGCCACTGGGTGCGCTTCGCCTTCCGCGACGAGCAGGTCGAGCGGGATCTCGAGGTGCATCGGCCGCGGTCGGCCGTGAGTCATGCGCGCGAACGCCTGCGCGACGGCCACGGGGATCTCCTCGACGCTCGTCACGCGGTGCGATGCGGCGACGATCCCGCCCATCGCGGCGCCCAGATCCTTGGTCTCGTGCAGCTCGCCGTTGCCGAGCCCGGGGTGCGCGAGCGGCATCCCCGGCGCGACGAGCAGCACCGGGATCGAGTCCGAGTAGGCCTGTGCGAGCGCGGTGGCGGCGTTGAGCACTGCGGGGCCTGAGGTCGTGACGCACACGCCCACGCGCCCGCTCGCGCGCGCGTAACCGTCCGCCGCGAACGCTCCGCCCTGCTCGTGGCGCGGGCTGACGTGGCGGATGCCGACGTCGCGCAGCCCGGCGTAGAGCTCGAGGTTGTGCGTTCCGGGGATGCCCCAGAGCAGCTCGACCCCATGCGCCGCGAGAGCCGCAGCGACCGTCCGGCCGCCGGTCGTCATGCGTGTGCCGCCCCGGCGGCCAGCAGCACGCCGCGGACGTCGACGATCGCCGCCGCGGCGCGATCCATCGCATCGCCAGGGCCGATCGTGACGCGCGCCCACCCGGGCACTCCCATGTCGTGGGTGGGGCGGATGAGGATGCCGCGCGGCTCGAGGCTGCTGGCCAGCTCGGCATCGTCAACACCCAGCTCGGCGAGTATGAAATTGCCGCCCGAGGGCAGCGTCCGGATGCCGTCGCGCGCGAGCGCGGCCGCGAAGCGCTCGCGGCCGGCGGCCACCGTGGCGCGCCGCTGCGCGACCTCGCCCGGGCGCCCAAGGCTCGCCAGACCGGCTGCCAGCGCGGCGCGATTGACGTTGAACGGCTCCTGGACGCTGTGCAGGTAGTGCAGCAGCACCGGGTCGGCCACCGCGTATCCGAGCCGCAACCCGGCCAGCCCGAAGATCTTGGAGAACGTCCGCAGGATCACGACGCGGCGGCCCTCGTCGACGTCGTCCTCGCGCCGGATCCGCTCGGGAGGCTCGACGTAGTCCACGTAGGCCTCGTCGGCGACCACGACGCAGCCGGGCCCGACCGCGTCGAGGAAGGCGCGCCATTCGCCCTGCTCCACGCGCGCGCCGGTGGGGTTGTTGGGATCGCAGATCCAGGCTATCCGCGCGCCCGTCCGCCGCACGGCCGCAGCGACGCGCTCGAGGTCGAGCCGCAGCTCGGGCGACGGCACGAGCTCGACCGTCGCGCCCGCCACGCGTGACGCCTGCGCGTAGTGGCCGTAGGTGCGCTCGGGCACCACGACGGTGTCGCCCTCGCCCACGAATGCGCTCACCAACGTCAGGATCAGCGCCTGGATCCCATGTGCCGGCAGGATCTGCTCCGGGCGCACGCCCGTATCCGCGGCGATCGCCTCGCGCAGCATGTTGTACGCATGCTCGGGGTACGCCCAGATCTGGTCCAGCGCGGCGGTGACGGCCTCCTCCACCCCGGGCAGCGGCCCCCAGAGACCCTCGTTCCAGTTGAGCTTGTCCACACGCGCGAGCCCGTGGCGGGACATCAGCTCGTCCAGGCTCGGCCCCGGCTCGTAGGCGCCGACACCGCGCAACGGCGGCCGCAGCAGCCGCTCCCAGCCACTCATGCCGGCAGCGCCAGCGCGGAGATCGGCACGCGCAGCTGCTCGGACGCGAATGCGATCAGGCGCTCGTGCATGCGCTCCGGCGAGGTCCAGCGATACCCCAGCACCGTCTCGAAGCCGAGCCCGTCGACCAGCGCGACGAGCCGGTCGGCAACCTCGTCGGGGTCGCGCACGGGCGTGAAGTCGCCGCGCTCGGTCCCCTCGCGCACGATCGCGAAGAAGTGCTCCCGCCAGCGTCGGGAGATCGCCTCGCAGTCCGCCAGCAGACCGGGCTGGTGCAGCACCCGCAGCCACAGCTCGATCCACAGCACATACCCGTCGCGGTTCTCCCCGGACGACGGCACCGACAGCGCGAGCAGCTGCGCAAGTCGGCGCGTCGGGTGCGCGTCGGCCTCCTCCTCGACGCGCGCCAGCAGACGGGTCGATGCCCACTTGAGCGCCGCGATCAGCACGTCGTCCTTCGTCGCGAAGTAGTAGTGCACCGTGCCGGTCGAGACGCCCGCCGCGGCCGCGACGTCGGCGATCCGGGTGGCGGGGAAACCGCGCTCCAGGATCGCCCGGCAGGCACCCTCCAGGATCGCTTCGCGCCGCTCGCCGTGGCGTGGGTCGGACCCAGGGGGACGGCCGGGGCGGCGCCGCTGCGGCGCGGACGACCGAGGCTTGTGCGGCGTAGACATGGACATGCGCCGCCAGTTATAACTGACGCGTCAATAAGGAATATTCGCTGCCACCTTGGATGAGGGCCGCACGAAGGAAGTGTCTCGTCTCTTGGCGATCGCGATCGCCACCTGGCTCGGCCTACGTGGCGGAGCGCTGCACCGCGCCGGGATCGACTTGGTGCATCGCAGTCAGTTCGACGGCCGACGCCTGAGTACTCGGAGGGCGCGTCTATACTCCGCGAGCCCTCGCGCCGATGGCGGAATTGGTAGACGCGCCAGGTTGAGGGCCTGGTCCGGGATAACCGGGTGGAGGTTCGAGTCCTCTTCGGCGCACCTTGAAAAGCCCCGCGTGTCGGGGCTTTTCGCGTTCCAGGGCCGCACCTCGCAGAGGGCCACATTTCGCCGACAACGCCTAGTGACAACGGAGCCACATTCCCGTGGCCCCCTTGTGGCCCCCTGGAGGTGCGTCGTGAGCCTGGACTTCGATCGGAGCAAGCAACGGTGGCGCGTTCGCCGGCGTGAGCAAGGCCGACAGCGGAGCCGCCGGTTCAAGACGCACCCTGAGGCACTCGCCTTCGAGCGATCGCTCGTAACCGAGGCGGAGTCGCCGCATGCGGTTCGCCCTGAACGCAGCAGGCGGCGATGCGGTCTACCCCTACTCCACCGACGCCGGAGTCCGCTACGTGTAGACGTTGTCTGTGATGCAAGGGCGTGCCCGTCACTTCCTCCGTCCCCGTCACTTCCTCCGTCTCGAGGTGGGACGTCGTGGGAACACCAGGCGAGGTTTCGAAGGCGCGAGACGGGCGGACGGGGCCGGCGGGGCCGATTGCTCGTCGCGACCGTTGCGACACGGGCGGCAGGGTTCTCGTGGAAGACCGGGACCGTACTACGGACTCGTTGTCAAGGAGCATCGCTGTCGCTTGCACGCGAAAGGAGCAGCGTCCGTGACGCGCGGTCGTACTGGGCGTAGTGCCGTCAAGATGAGACGCTCTGCGAGTACGGACACCGACTGGTCGTTGGAGGTGATGACTTGGCGCGTCGCGGCGGCCGCATCGCTCGCCGTGGGTTTCACCGGCGTGGCGGTGTTCGGGAGCGTGGTCGCAGCCATCGGGGAGTGGGTCGAGGGCCGGCAGCTCGAGACAGTGGCGGGCTGGGCGATACCGGGCCTAACTCTGGCTGTCTTGGGGACCCTCGCCTCGATGCGCGCGCTGTTCGTGGGCAAAGGTCGTCGGATCGCGCTTGCTTTGAGTCTCCTTGTCGTGGTCTCGTTGGTTTTGCTGATCGTGCTCAACCCGTCGATCTCGCCGCCGGTGCCCTGACCGGCGCATGAGTGGGCTCCATCGGGTCCACTCCTTTCCATGCAGAGGCTAGGCGCGTCGCCGTTGCATCTACGCAGAAGCGATAATCGCTTCGGGCGAAAGCAGCAGGAGGCGTCTAGTCTCCTAGCTGTGTTTCGTCGTGCTCCGTGTGGACCTCTGTCGCGTATGAGGCGGCGGTTGACCTGGTGGAGACAGCGCCGATTCGAGATCATCGGCGCAGGACCGACTCCGCGATGGGATCCGCCTCCCGATGGCGATTCTCCGGCCGGAGTGCGAGAGCCTCGAAGTCCCGCACCAAGTGGCGCGTCCGCCGCAGCATTTCTGTCCGAGCGATAGGCCGCTAGCGCTCGGCGCCTGGCAGCTTCAAGGAGACCGACTACGTCGCCATCGTCGACCCCGCGGGGCGCCCGCACGCGTGAGCGAGCTGGGCGCGTTGTTCGAGCGAGCCCGCCTCAAAGCTGGCGCGTCGTGTCGACCGCAGGCCCACTGCACATCGTCGAGGCGACCACGGCCTAACACCCGGCTCTAGAGAAGGTCCGGCGTCGATCTGCGCCCTCATGCATCGGAGCGGCACGGCTAGCCGCCCGGGGCGGCCGCGCCGCGCTATCGCTTCCGCCTGGAGACAGCAGGACGACAGCTTCGTCCGCGCACTATCGCAATGCGCGACAAGCGATAGCCCATGCGGATGCTGCGGCACTGTCGCTCGTGCTGCTCGCTGCTTACTGGCTCAGCCGACCCCTGATCGGAGCGGACCTCGCCCGTGCGGCGAGGTCAGGCGTCGTGCCAATATCCCAGTTGCCTGCCGCGGTCTGTTGAGGTGCAGACCCCCGCCCCTCCCGGCCCCGCGGCGTCCTCGTGGAGCGGAGCTAGCCGTCGTTGGCGACGTCCAGCCTGACTTCGTTGGGTTCTGCTCCGGCGATCTCGAT
>DASQMT010000057.1:0-3504 GCA_035645355.1 Solirubrobacteraceae bacterium
GGCTTCGTCAGCGCGACGGGCGGGGGCCGGCTGAACGACGTCGAGCGCTACCTGCGCGCCGCCGCGCGCCGGCTCGAACGGCTCCCGGACGCGTCTGCGCCGGATCTCGACCGCATGCGCGCGGTGCACGACCTCGAGGCGGAGTACGAGCGGGTGCTCGCCGCGTGGCCGCCCGGCAGGCCGCTAGCCGCCGCTCTGCGCGAGGTGCCCTGGATGCTCGAGGAGCTGCGCGTCAGCCACTTCGCACAGGCGCTCGGGACGCGCGGGCCGGTTTCGAGCAAGCGGATACGGCGGGTGCTGGCCGAGGTGCAGGGTTCACGTCAACTGCGGCATTAAGGGGCGGGTTCGGGGTGTCGTGGCGGCTCGCGAGAGAGTGCGGGGCGACTTGACGTCGTTATGCGACGTCAAGTCGCCCGGGAGCAACCGCGGCTCTTCGAACCCGCTCCCTTCAATGCCGCAGTTGACGTTCTCCGACGATCGCGGCCACCCCCTCGGCGCATCACCCAGGCACGATCCGCAGCTCCTCGCCGCCGGCCGCGACCACGTCGCCCGGGTGCAGCTGGCGCCCGCGCCGCGAATCGGGCTCGCCGTTGACGAGCACCGGCGTGTCGGCGAGGTAGCGCTTGAGCTCACCGCCGCCGCCGACCAGCCCGGCGAGCTTGAGCAGCTGGCCGAGCCGGATCGTGTCGCCACGGATCGCGACCTCACGTTGCATCGGCTGCGACGATACGCCGCTCGACGGCCTCTAGGATCGTGCGCGTGCAGACGACGTCCCCGCCGCGTCCGCGCGGCCGCCCGGGCGGCGGTCGCGAGCGCATCCTCGACGTCGCCTGTGAGCTGATTTCCAGCCATGGCATCGACGAGGTCCGCGTCGCGCGGATCGCCCGCACGGCCGGGGTCTCGACGGCGCTGGTGCACTACCACTTCGCGACGCGCGAGGCGCTCCTCGGCGAGGCCCTGCACCACTCCTACGAGCGCGCCGGCCATGCGCGGATCGCGCTGCGCGCCGGCGCGGGTGGGTCCTCGGGGCGGCTGCTGGCGACCATGATCGAGCACTGCCTGCCGTCGCCCGGCAGGCTCGAGCGCGAATGGGTGCTGTGGGTCGAGCTGTGGCTGCGCGCGGTCCGCCACCCGCCGCTGCGGGAGGTCGCGCACGAGCTCTACGCGCGCCTGCACGAGTGGTTCGCCGGCGCGATCGCCGAGGGCGTCGAGCGCGGCGAGTTCCACGTCCGAGACGTCGACGCGGCCACGGACGTGCTGCTCGGAGCGATCGACGGGATCGGCGTGCGCGTGCTCGCGGGCGATCCGGCGCTGCCGCTCGAGCGCGCCCGCGCGCTGCTGCTCTCCGTAGCGTCGCACGAGCTCGGCGGGGAAGTCGGATAGATGCGGATCGGGACGCAGCATCGCGGGCCGTCCGCACGAGCGAGCAGCCGGCTGCGCTAGCGCAACAGCCCGCGCGCGATCACGAGGCGCTGGATGTCGGAGGTGCCCTCCTCGATCTCCTCGAGCTTGGCGTCGCGCATCCACTTCTCGACCGGGTACTCGCGCGAGTACCCCCAGCCGCCCAGCGTCTGGACCGCTCCCCAGGTGCAGGCCATCGCGGTCTCGGAGGCGTGCAGCTTGGCCATCGCCGCCTGCGTCGTCGCGCGCTCGCCGCGGTCGAGCATCAGCGCGGCGCGCCAGGCGAGCAGCCGCGAGGCGTCGACGCGCAGCGCCATGTCGGCGAGCCGGAACGCGACCGCCTGGTGCTCCGCGATCGGGCGACCGAACTGGTGGCGCTCCTGCGCGTAGGCGACGGCGTACTCGAGCGCGGCGCGGGCCAGGCCGGTCGCCGCGGCGGCGAGCGTCACGCGCGAGCGGTCGAACGTCGCCATCAGCCCGCGGAAGCCGGCGCCCTCCGCGCCGAGGCGGCGGTCCTCGGCGACGAAGCAGTCCTGCATGAACAGCTCCGTGTTGACGATCGCGCGCTGGCCCATCTTGCGCATCGGCGCGCCGAACGAGAGCCCTGCGTCGTCGCGGTCGAGCAGAAACGCGGTCACGCCGCGGTGGCCCGTCCCGGGCGCGACGGTCGCGAACACGACGTAGAACTGGGCAATGCCGCCGTTGGAGATCCAGGCCTTCTGGCCGTTGAGCACGTAGCCGCCGTCCGCACGCGTGGCGGTGGTGCGCATGCCGGCGGCATCGGAGCCGAAGTCCGGCTCGGTCGTCGCCAGCGCCGTCATCGGCGGGCGCTCGCCGGCGAGCGGGCGCAGCCAGCGCTCCTGCTGCTCCTCCGTGCCGAGCGCGAGCACCGGCTCCGCGAAGAAGCCGTTGGAGGTGATCAGGTTGCCGATCCCCGCGCAGCCGTGGCAGAGCTCCTCCTGGACCAGGCAACCCGTGAACGCGTCCGTGAGCCCGCCGCCGCCCAGCGCCTCGGGCAGCATGAACGACGTCAGCCCGACCGCCGCGGCCTTGTGCCACGTCTCCCAGGGCGTCCGGATGTCGGCCTCGTCGACCTCCGCCGCGACCGGACGGATCTCGCGCGCGGCGAAGTCGCGGCACACGCGCTGGATCTCCTGCTGCTCATCGGTGAGTCCGATCACAGGCCGCGAAAACTACCACTCCTGACTGTGTGGTCAGGAATCATTTGAGATAGGTTGGCGGTCGTGGACGGCGGCTTGGAATCTCTCTTCGATCCGGCTTCCGTGGCGATCGTTGGGGCGTCTGATGACCCGGCGAAGTGGGGCAACTGGCTCGCGCGCGGAGCGCTGCTCGGCACCAGGCGACGCACCGTGCATCTCGTGAACCGCATCGGCGGAGAGGTCCTCGGGCAGGCCGCGCACGCATCGCTGTCGGCGCTCGGGCAGCCGGTCGAGCTGGTCGTCGCGGCGGTGCCGGGCGGCGCGCTCGGCAGCATCGTCGACGACGCGCTGGCCGTTGGTGCCCGCGCGATCATCGCGATACCGTCCGGGGTCGCGCTCGACCCCGCGCTTGCCGCGCGCGTCGCCGAGTCCGGCACGGTTCTGCTCGGCCCGAACTGCATGGGCGTGCTCGACAGTGCGGCGGAGCTGCAGCTCGTGCCCGAGGCGATGCCGGCCGGCTCGATCGGGCTCATCTCACAGAGCGGCCAGCTGGCGATGGAGCTGGCCGCCTTCGCCGCGGCGGCCGGCCTCGGCTTCAGCCGCTTCGCGTCGCTCGGCGACCAGGCGCTGCTCAGCGCCGCGCCGCTGGTCGAGATGCTCGCGCGGCATGCGCCGACGCGCCTCATCGCGCTCTATCTGGAGGACTTCGGCGACGGCCGCGCGCTGCTCGAGGCGGCCTGCGAGGCGAGCGCGGGCGGCACGCCGGTCGTCCTGCTCGCGGCCGAGCCGGGCGTCGCCGTCGCACGGGCGGCGCTGTCGCACACGGGCGCGCTCGCGAGCGGTGAGGCGGCGATCGCGGCGGCCTGCGCGGCGGCCGGTATCCACCGCGTGCGCACACCGCGGGAGCTCGTGGACGTCGCCGACGCGCTGCTGCGCTCCGCCC
>DASQMT010000058.1:0-5043 GCA_035645355.1 Solirubrobacteraceae bacterium
CGCCGCGCTGCCGCACGTCGCCGACGATGGCGGCCAGATCGCGCCGCACCCGCTCGAGCGGCGGATCCCCGCACTGCCCCCCGCGATCGGCCGGCTGGTGGCACCCGGGGCCGCCGGGGCGCTCGTGTGGGCAGCGCTGGCAGGGTTGACCCCGGAGCCGGCCGTGCAGCCGCCGGCGGCCGCGGCCGCCGCTGTGGTGCTCGTCGCGCTGCTGCCGCGCGCGGGTTGGCTGCTGGCCGCGGCCGCGACGACGCTGTTGCTCGCGCTAAGTCCCGCACCGCGTCCCGGAGCCGCTCTGCTGGTCGTGGCGCTGGCGGCCGGCCCGCCGCTGCTCCTGCGCGCCGACGGGCGCGCCTGGTCGCTGCCCGCGCTGGCGCCGGCGCTCGGGCTGCTCGGGCTCGCGGGGGCCTATCCCGCGCTCGCCGGCCGCGCGCCGCGCTGGAGCACGCGTCTCGCGCTCGGCGCGCTCGGAGCCTGGTGGCTCGTGCTGGCGGAGCCGCTGCTGACGCGCACGCTCGTCTTCGGGCCCGCCGAAGGCACGCCCGAGCGCGCGAGCTTCGAGGGAGCGCCGGGGATAGCGGCCGGCGAGGTGCTCGCCAGGGCGTGCAGCTCGGGCGCGCTGGGGCTGGCGCTGATCTGGGGCGTGGCCGCGCTGGCGGTGCCGTGGGTCGCGCGCGGCCGCTCGCTGCGCGTCGACGCCGTCCGCGTGGCCGGCTGGGCGGCCGGTCTCGCAGCCGCAACGGTCGCGCTCGCCGAAGCGCTCGGCGAGCGGGTCGCGCAGACCACTCCGCACGGCCTCGTGCCGGGCGCGCTGGCCGCGGCCGGCCTGGCGCTGGCGCTCGCCCATGTCCGCCGTCCCGTCGCTGCGGATCCCGAGACCCAGCGCGGCTGATCGCGGCCGCCATACTTCTCAGTCATGCGACGCGGACGATCGGGTAGCGGGCCGTGAGCGTGCTGCGCAACCTCGAGACGAAGCTGGCCGACCTCGTGGAGGGCACGTTCTCACGCGCCTTCAAGTCCGAGGTGCGGCCGGTCGAGATCGCGCGCAAGCTCGCGCGCGAGATGGACGAGCATCGTGTGCAGTCGCTGAGCCGCACCTACGTGCCGAACGAGTACGCCGTCTGGCTCTCGCCCGACGACCGCGAGCAGTTCGCGGGCTACGAGGACGAGCTCCGGCGTGAGCTGTCGGGCTACCTGCTCGAGCACGCGCGCCGCGAGCGGGCGGCGTTGCTGACCGCGCCGGAGATCCGGTTCAAGACCGACGAGCGGCTGCGGCTGGGGGAGTTCGGCATCCAGGCGCGGCTCGTGCGGCCCGACGACGACCCGCGCGCCATGCCGAGCCAGGGCGACGAGGGCCACACGATGGTCTACTCGACCGCGGACCGGATCGCCGAGCCGCTGCGCGAGCCCGACCCGCGCCGCGGGACGGCGCGCCTGCGCATCGACGGCCGCTCGGAGCTGCTCGGCTCGGCCGGCGCCACGCTCGGGCGCTCGCGCGAGGCCGACATCGTCATCGACGACCCGAACGTGTCGCGCAAGCACGCGGAGGTGCGCCCCTCGGGCGGATCCTGGATCGTGCGCGACCTCGGCTCGACCAATGGCGTCAAGGTCAACGGGCGCCGGATCGACTCGCCGCAGTCGCTCAAGCGCGGCGACGAGATCGAGCTGGGAACCGCCCGCGCCACCTTCGAGCTGGAGTAGGCGGCGCGTGCTCGATCCGATCGCCGTCGCGCTGAAGTTCGGGTTCCTCGCGGTGCTGTACCTGTTCCTGCTCTGGATGGCGCGCTCGGCGCTCAAGGACCTCAAGCGCAGCGCGGGCGACGCCTCCGCCGGGCCCGACTACGCCGACGCGACCGGCATGCACACCGCCGGCGCGGCTGCCCGGCCGGCCGGCGCGCCGCTGCTGCGCGTCGGCTCGGGCGCCGGACTGCGGGCGGGCGCGGCCTACGACCTTTCCGCGGGCGCGCTGCTCGGCCGTGGAGACGAGGCCGACATCGTGCTCGAGGACTCGTTCGCGTCGTCGAGCCACGCGCGGCTCAGGCCGCACGGCGATGTCATGGTGCTGGAGGATCTCGGCTCCACGAACGGCACCTACCTGAACGACGAGCCGCTGCGCGGGCCCCAGCCCCTGCATCCGGGCGACCGGATCCGCATCGGCGACTCCGACTTCATCTTCGAGCGCTGACGTTGCTGCGGATCGCCGAGCACTTCCACGACTCCGACCGCGGCCGCCAGCGACGCGGAAACGAGGACAGCGTCTACGTCCGCTCGCCACTGTTCGTGGTCGCCGACGGGATGGGCGGCGCGCAGGCCGGCGAGGTCGCGTCGGCGATCGCCGTCCAGCAGTTCGAGGGCGGGCTGCCCGACGGCGACGATCCAGGCGCGGCGCTCGCCGCGCTGATCCAGGCGGCCAACGTGCGTATCCACGAGCAGGCGCGCAGGGACTCCGAGCACGCCGGAATGGGGACGACGACGACCGCCGCCTACCTGGCCGGCGACTCCGTCGTGATCGCGCATGTCGGGGACTCGCGCTGCTACCTGCTGCGCGACGAGGACCTGATCCGGCTCACGCGCGACCACTCGCTCGTGGGGGAGCTGGTCGCACGCGGCAAGCTGACCGAGGAGCAGGCCGAGTCGCACCCGCAGCGCTCCGTGATCACACGGGCGCTCGGCGCCTATCCCGACGTCGAGGTGGACGTGGAGGCGTTCCCGGCACGCGCCGGCGACCTGTTCCTGCTCTGCTCGGACGGGCTCACCTCGATGGTCCACGAGCCGCAGCTCAAGTCGTTGCTGGCCGACCGCACGCGGCCGCTCGAGCAGATCGGGCGCGAGCTGATCGCGGCCGCGAACGAGGCCGGCGGGCGCGACAACATCACCGTGATCCTGTTCCGGATCGAGGAGGTCGACGACCGCCGGGCCGCGGGCCCGGCGGACGACACCGCGCGGACCGCCGAGTACGACACGGTCGCCGACGAGGCGGCGGAGTCGCACGCGGCGCCGAGGACGGGCGCCGCCGTCGCCGAGCCCGAGTCGCACCGGCGCGGCACCGTGGCGCTCGAGGCGCCTACCCAGCCGGCTCAGCCGGCGGGCACAGGCGACCCGAGACCGCCGCCACGGACCGCGCCGTTGCCCGCCGCGCCCGAGCGGCCGCGGGCCAGGCGCCGCAGCCGGCTGCGCTCCGGCGGCGCGCTGCTGCTGTTCCTCGCCGTCCTGCTGCCGCTGATCATCGGCGCCTGGCTGGCCACCCGCGCCGTCTACTTCATCGGCACCGATCCCGCCGACGGCCGCACCGTCACGATCTTCCGCGGCCTGCCTTACGAGCTGCCGTTCGGCGTCGAGCTCTACGAGCAGTACTACGACTCCGGTGTCACGCTCGTCGGAGTGCCGCCGGCCCGGCGGGCGAGCTTCACCGACCACAAGCTGCGCTCACGCGACGACGCCGAGGACCTCGTGATCGCGCTCGAAAAGGGCCAGGTCGAGTGAGCGCCCGAAACCGCGAGCTGCTCGCGCTCGTCCCCGCATCGCTGCTCCTGACCGCCGGCTTCGCGGCGATCTTCATCCAGCAGTCGGCGGAGCTCTCAGACGTCTCGCTCACCTACGGCGCCGGCTTCCTGCTGCTGTGCCTCTGCGGTCACTTCGTGATCCGGGCGACGCTCCCACACGCGGACCCGTACCTGTTCCCGCTGGTAGCGGTGCTCGCGTGCTTCGGGCTCGTGGTGATCTACCGGATCGACGAGACGCTGGCGCGCGAGCAGGCGCAGTGGTTCGTCGTCGGGCTGGTCCTGTTCGCCGCGACGCTGGTGTTCCTGCGCGATTTCCGCGTGCTCGAGCGCTACCGCTACACGGTCGCCGCCGCCGGCCTGCTGCTGCTGCTGCTGCCGCGCGTGCCCGTGATCGGCGAGCAGGTCAACGGTGCCTACCTCGGCGTGTCGATCGGGCCGGTCTCGTTCCAGCCGGCGGAGTTCGCCAAGCTCGCGATCGTCGTCTTCCTGGCGGCCTACCTGCGCGACACGCGCGAGCTGCTGGTGCAGGGCTCGCGCCGGCTCCTGGGGGTGACCATCCCGCCGCTCAAGCACTTCGGGCCGTTGTTGGTCGTCTGGGGCGGCGCGATGGTGATGCTCGTCTTCATCCGCGACCTGGGCTCGTCGCTGATGTTCTTCGGCGGCTTTCTCGCGCTGCTCTACGTGGCGACCAACCGGCTCTCGTTCGTGACGATCGGCTTCGGCCTGTTCGCCCTCGGCGCCTGGTTCTTCGCCAACACGGTCGGGCATGTGCAGAACCGCATCGACACCTGGCGCGACCCGTTCGACCCGGCGCTCTACGAGATGCAGGGCGGCTCGTACCAGATCGCGCAGTCCCTCTTCGCGCAGGCGGACGGAGGCCTGTTCGGCACCGGCTTCGGCCAGGCGCTGATCGAGCAGGCCGACGGCACCTCGATCCTGCCCGCGCCGCAGACGGACCTGATCTACGCCGTGATCACCAACGAGCTCGGCCTGGCCGGCGCCTGCGGGCTGCTGCTCGTCTACCTGATGGTCGCCGAGCGCGGGTTCAAGATCGCGATGCAGGCAAGGGACTCCTTCTCCAAGCTGCTGGCGGCGGGCCTGACCGCCGTGTTCGCGCTGCAGGTGTTCGTGATCGTGGGCGGCGTCACCAAGGTGATCCCGCTGACCGGGGTGACGCTGCCGTTCGTTTCCTACGGCGGCTCCTCGATCGTGGCGAACTTCGTGCTCCTCGCGCTGCTGCTGCTGATCTCCGACCGGGCCCGGCGGCCCGCGGTCGCGCGATGAACCGGCCGGTGCTGCGGCTCTACGGCCTGGTTGTAGTGCTGTTCGGCCTGCTGGTCGCGTTCACCTCGCGTTGGACGGTGTTCGAGGCCGAGGCGCTGCGCGACAACGAGCTCAACCGCCGCGAGCTGCTCGCCGAGCAGCGCATCCACCGCGGCGCGATCCGCACCCACGACGGCGAGGTGATCGCTCGCTCGGTCGAGGGGCCGGGCGGCATCTGGAGCCGCCGCTACCCGCTCGGTGAGCTGTTCGGCCATCC
>DASQMT010000059.1:0-7704 GCA_035645355.1 Solirubrobacteraceae bacterium
CGCTGGCTCGAGACGCGCGACGGCTGGGTCGTGCTGGCATCGGAGTCGGGCGTGCTCGAAGAGCCCGCCGCGAACGTGCTGCGCAAGGGCAGGCTCCAACCGGGGAAGCTGTTCCTGGTCGACGTCGGCGAGGGCCGGATCGTCGGCGACGAGGAGGTCAAGCGCCGGGTCGCCACCGCGAAGCCGTACGCCGACTGGTACGGCGCCGGCGTGGCGCGGCTCGAGGACCTGCCCGAGCGCCAGGGTCGCGAGCCACGCGAGCCGCTGCGCACGCGCCAGCTCGCGTTCGGCTACACGCAGGAGGACCTGCGCGTGCTGCTCGCGCCGATGGCGGCCAAGGGCGAGGAGCCGATCGGGTCGATGGGCACCGACGTCGCGCTCGCGGTGCTCTCCGACCAGTCGCCGCCGTTGTTCTCGTACTTCAAGCAGCTGTTCGCCCAGGTGACGAACCCGCCGATCGACCCGATCCGCGAGTCGGTCGTGATGTCGATCCGCACCGGGGTCGGCTCGGAGGCCAACCTGCTGACCGAGGGCCCGGGTCATGCGCATCAGCTCGTGATCCCGCACCCGATCATGCGCAACGCGGAGCTCGAGGCGCTGCGCGGCGTCGACTCGTCCGTGTTCCGCACGCACACGATCCCGATCACCTGGCGCGTCGACGACGGACCGGAGGGCATGGCGCGGGCGCTGCAGCGGATCTGCGAGCAGGCCGCCGAGGCGATCGCCTACGGCGCCAACGTGCTCGTCCTCTCCGACCGTGGCGTCGGCCGCGACCGGGCCGCGATCCCGTCGCTGCTGGCGGTCGCCGCCACCCACCATCACCTCGTGCGCGAGGGGACGCGGCTGCAGGCAGGGCTCGTGATCGAGTCGGGCGAGCCGCGCGAGGTGCACCACTTCGCGACGCTGATCGGCTACGGCGCGTCGGCGGTCAACCCGTACCTGATGCTCGAGTCGCTGACCGAGGTGGCAGCGCCCGGTGATCATGAGCAGGCCGAGCGCAACGTCGTCAAGGCGATCGGCAAGGGCCTGCTCAAGACGCTGGCCAAGATGGGGATCTCGACGATCCAGTCCTACAACGGGGCGCAGATCTTCGAGGCCGTCGGCCTCGCGTCCGACCTCGTCGAGCGCCACTTCACCGGCACCGCGTCGCGGATCGGCGGGATCGGGCTCGACGTGCTGGCGCGCGAGACGTTGGCGCGCCACCTGCGCGCGTATCCGGACGCCGCCGAGCTGCTGCCCGTCGGCGGTGTGTACGCCTGGCGGCGCGACGGGGAGCGCCACCAGTGGAACCCGCAGGCGATCGCGAAGCTGCAGCACGCCGTGCGCCACGGCGGTCAGCCCGGGTACGACGAGTGGGCCGCCGAGATGAACGAGTCCTCGGCGCGCCGAGCGTCGCTGCGCGGGCTGCTGGGACTGCGCTTCGACGACGCCGGCGGGGTGCCGCTCGACGAGGTCGAGCCGGCGAGCGCGATCGTCAAGCGCTTCGCCACCGGCGCGATGTCACTCGGGTCGCTCTCGCGCGAGGCGCACGAGACGCTCGCGATCGCGATGAACCGGGTCGGCGGCAGATCGAACACGGGCGAGGGCGGGGAGGACGCCGCGCGCTACGTGCCCGATCCGAACGGCGACTCGCGCCGCTCGGCGATCAAGCAGGTCGCGTCCGGGCGCTTCGGCGTCACGGTGCACTACCTCACCAACGCCGACGAGATACAGATCAAGATGGCGCAGGGGGCCAAGCCCGGCGAAGGCGGGCAGCTGCCGGGCCACAAGGTGGACGGCTACATCGGCCGGATCCGGGCTTCGACGCCGGGTGTCGGCCTGATCTCGCCGCCGCCGCATCACGACATCTACTCGATCGAGGACCTCAAGCAGCTGATCTACGACCTCCGCTGCGCCAACCCGGTCGCGCGCATCTCGGTCAAGCTGGTCGCCGAGGTGGGCGTCGGCACCGTGGCCGCCGGCGTCGCGAAGGCGAACGCCGACCACATCCTGATCTCCGGCCACGACGGCGGCACCGGCGCGTCGCCGCTGTCCTCGCTCCAGCACGCAGGCGTGCCGTGGGAGATCGGGCTGGCGGAGACGCAGCAGACGCTGGTGCTCAACGACCTGCGCTCGCGCGTCTGGGTGCAGGTCGACGGCCAGATGAAGACGGGCCGCGACGTCGTCATCGCCGCGCTGCTCGGCGCCGACGAGGTCGGGTTCGCCACGGCACCGCTGATCGCGGCGGGCTGCATCATGATGCGCGCCTGCCACCTGAACACGTGCCCGGTCGGGATCGCGACGCAGGACCCGGAGCTGCGCAAGCGCTTCGAGGGGACGCCGGAGCACGTGATCGACTACCTGTTCTTCGTCGCCGAGGAGGCGCGCGCGCTGATGGCCCGGCTCGGCGTACGCCGCTTCGACGACCTCGTCGGCCGGACCGAGCTGTTGGAGGCGGCGCCGGCGGTCGACCACTGGAAGGCGCGTGGCGTCGACCTCGGGCTGGTGCTCGCCGCGCCCGAGTCGTCGCCGGACGCGGCGCGCAGGCGCGTGCGCCCGCAGGCCTCGCCGCTGCCGGGGGCGCTCGACTGGGTCCTGATCGAGGCGGCGCGCGACGCGATCGACCACCGCCGTCCGGTCACGGGCCAGTTCGCGGTGCGCAACGTCAACCGCACGGTGGGCGGGCTGCTCTCGCACTGGGTCGCCAAGGTGCACGGCGCCGCGGGGCTGCCGCCGGAGACCATCCGCCTCGGCCTGCACGGCTCGGCCGGGCAGTCGTTCGGCGCCTGGCTGGCCCCGGGGGTCGAGCTGTCGCTCGTAGGCGACGCGAACGACTACTGCGGCAAGGGCCTCTCGGGCGGCGTGATCGCTCTGCGGCCGCCCGACGACGCGGGCTTCGCCGCCGAGGAGAACGTGATCGTGGGCAATACGGTGCTCTACGGCGCCACCTCCGGTCGCGCGTTCTTCCGCGGGCTCGCGGGCGAGCGCTTCGCGGTGCGCAACTCGGGGGCGGGCGCGGTCGTCGAGGGCGTCGGCGACCATGGCTGCGAGTACATGACCGGCGGTCGCGTCGTGGTCCTCGGGCCGACCGGACGCAACTTCGCCGCCGGCATGAGCGGCGGGATCGCCTACGTGCTCGACCTCGACGGCGAATTTCCGGGTCGCTGCAACATGGAGCTGGTCGGCTTCGACGAGCTCGACGCGACCGATGCGATCGAGCTGCACGCCCTGATCGAGGAGCACCACCTGCGCACCATGTCGCCCGTCGCCGCGCGGATCCTCGAGCGCTGGGACGAGTCATTGGCGCGGTTCGTCAAGGTGATGCCGCACGACTACAAGCGCGCGCTGGCGGACATGGCGGAGGCCGAGCATGCGATGCGGGCCGACGACGAGCGCGATGCCGTCGCCGACGCCGTCGGCGTGCCCCACACCGGGACGAGCAGCCAGTCGTGAGCGGTTGGCGCGGATCGCGACCAGGTAGGGTCGCCGCGTGAGCCTGCCGCTGCTGATCGTCCTGCTGGCGGTGCAGGGGCTCGTGATCGGCGCGTTCGCGCGCCTCGCGCTACCGGGCAAGGACCCCATGTCGCTGTTCGGAACGATCGGCGTCGGCCTGGCGGGCTCGTTGATCGCCGGGGTGCTCTTCTACCTGCTCGCCGGCGACCGCGCCGCGCCCAGCTTTCTCGCCGCCCTCGTATTCTCGGTCGGCATCGTCTACCTGGTCCGCCGCTCGCGCGGCGGCGGGCTGACGCGGCCGAGCGGCGAGGACGCCCCGAGCCGCCGCCTGTGACGCGCGTCTGAGTGGGCGCGCTCCTCTGCATCGTCTCGGCCGCCGCCTTCGGGACGATGGCGATCTTCGGCAAGCTCGCCTACGAGCAGGACGTCGGGGTCGGAGACCTGCTGCTGGTCCGGTTCGCGATCGCGACCACGATCCTGCTCGCGATCGCGCACGCCCGTGGCGCGCTCAGCGGACTGTCGCGGCGCTCGGCGCTGATGGCGCTCGCCATGGGCGCGATCGGCTACGCGACCCAGGCGGGCCTGTTCTTCTCCGCGCTCGAGCGGATGGATGCCTCGCTCTTGGCGCTGATCCTCTACACGTATCCGGTACTCGTCTGCGCGGCCGCGATCGCGCTCGGCCGCGAGCGCATATCGGCGCGGCGGATCGGCGGGCTGCTGGCCGCGACTGCAGGAGCCGCGCTGGTGCTCGCGGGCGCGGCGAGCGGGAGCTTCGACACGCTCGCCACGCTGATGGGGTTCGGCGCTGCGCTCGCCTACACGACCTACATCCTCGTCGGCGACCGGATCGTGGCGGGGATCCCGCTGCTGGCGCTGGCGGCGCTCGTGTGCACGGGCGCGACGGTGACGTTCGCGCTGGCGGCGTTCGTGTTGCGCGGGGGACCGGAGCTCGGGTTCGGCGCGGCCGGCTTCGGGTGGATCGGCGCGATCGCGCTGGTGAGCACGGTCGTCGCGATCCTCACGTTCTTCGCGGGGCTCGAGCGCGTCGGCCCGTCCGCGGCCGCGATCCTGTCCGTCTTCGAGCCGGTTGTCACGGTCGCGCTGGCCGCCGTGGTGTTCGGCGACTCGCTGACCGCGATCCAGCTCCTCGGCGGCGCGCTCGTGCTGCTGGCCGTGGTCGTGGTGCAGTGGCCGGCAGGGCGCGGCGACGCGGCCGGCGAGGCGCTGGCGCCGGCGTAGGGCTCCGCCGGCGTCGCGCGGCTACGCCGGCGCCTCGTGCGACGCGGACGCCACCGGCGTCACCGACGCGCCCGACGCTACCTCGCGCACAGCCTCTACCAGCCGCCGCGCGTCCTCGGCGTCGTTGTACTGCACGAAGCCGGCGCGCACGGCGCCGTTCGGATCCAGACCCAGGAAGCGCTCGAGCTCGGACGCGTAGTAGTTGCCGTGCCAGACCGCGATCTCGCGCTCGGCCAACGCGGTCGCGACCTCGAGCGATGTATGGCCGGCGACGTTGAACATCAGCGTCGGCACGCGGTCGGGGGGATCGCCGTACAGCGTCACGCCAGCGATCTCCGCCAGCTCCGCGGCGGCGATCCCGAGCAGCTCCTCCTCATGCGCCCTGATCGCGTCGAAGCCGACCTCGAGCATGTACTCCGCGGCGGCGGTCACCCCGGCGAGCGACTCGAACGGGAGCGTTCCGAGCTCGAAGCGGTCGGGCGGCTCGTCAGGCGCGGGCTCGAGCTTGTCCGGCACCAGCTCGGCGAGCAGCTCGGGCGCTGCGCAGAGCATGCCGATGTGCGGGCCGTACCACTTGTAGGACGAGCAGGCGAGCGTGTCGGCGCCCAGCGCCGCGAGGTCGAGCGCCCGATGCGGCGCCGCCGCGACCGCGTCGACCGAGATCCGCGCCCCGGCGGCGTGCACCGCGGCGATGATCGCGTCGAGCTCGGGGACGCTGCCGCTCGCGTTGGAAGCCGCCGTGACCGCGACCCAGCGCGTGCGGTCGGAGAGCACGGACTCGACGGCGGCGGCGGGCAGCGCCAGCGTGTCGCGGTCGGGCTCCGCCCAGCGCACGGTGGCTCCGGCGCGCTCGGCGGCGATCACCCACGGGCGCACGTTGGCGTCGTGGTCGAGCCGGGTGACCACGACCTCGTCGCCCGGGACGAGCGTGCGGCCGACGGCGGCCGAGAGCCGCATCGTCATCGCCGTCATAGAGGGCCCGAAGGCGACGCCCGCGGGCTCGGCGCCGAGCAGCCGGCCGACCGCCGCGCGCGCCTGCTTGACGCACTCGTCGGTCGCATGCGCCGCGGCGAAGGCGCCGCCGTGGTTGGCGCCGCGGCCCGAGCGCATCCATCCATCCATCGCCTCGATCGCGCTGTCGACCATCTGCGTGCCGGCCGGTCCGTCCAGCCGGGCCCAGTCGCCGGCCGCCCCCGGAAAGCGGTCGCGGTTCATGCGCGCCGGCCGGCTAGGCGTACGAGCTCCGCGTCGCGCGGATAGCTCAGCAGTGCGGCTGCAGCCTCGACGTCCAACCAGCGCATCTCGTCCACCTCGTCGTTCGGCGTGAAGGGCGCGTCGTCGTCCTCCGGCTCCATCAGCCAGTAGCGAACGGCCTTCGCGCGCCCCTTCTTGTCGTTGTAATTCACGGGCGGAAGCTCCTCGCCCAGCGTGCAGCGCAGCCCGACCTCCTCTTCGACCTCACGCACGGCGGCCTGCTCCCAGCCTTCGTCCGGGTCGAGCTTGCCCTTCGGCAGCGACCAGTCGTCGTAGCGCGGCCGGTGCACGACCACGACCTCGATCGTGTCCCGCGCGCGGCGCCAGACGACGCCGCCGGACGCCTTGACCTCCGCTGCCTCGGGATCCATGCCCCCATGCTGGCATCCGGCACTCGCCCGTGTCGCGCCGAGCGGGTGCGCGACGGCGCGGGGCAGCTGCGCACGCAGCCGCCGCGCGCACGCGAACACGCCGTCCGGACCGGCGCGTACCTTCACGCACATGCCCCTGTGCTTCATCGAACCGCAGGACGCCATCCGCGTCATCGCCGAGTCGGTCGGGCGCGAGGCCCGCCGGCAGCTGCTCGGCGAGCTGGTCCGCGCCTGGGTCGACGAGATCCCCGACGAGGAGCTCGCATCCCACTACGCCAAGGCCGTCGACGATCTCGACGAGCACGACCTGTCGATGCTCGCCGCCTGGCATGCCTCGCTCGAGGTCGGTACGCCGATCGCGAACAAGGACTTCCTGCTGAACGCGTTCGGCGGGCTGGGCGAGAACCGGCGCGAGGCGCTGAAGATCGCGGCCGGCCTGCGCGGCGAGGACGCGTTCAATGCGGGGGTGGCGGAGGAGCAGGCGCTCGAGGCGGTGCTGCCGTGGCTCTCGCGCGGCCGCTGTGAGGAGCTGGTGGCGGAATGCATCGAGCTCTACTGCTGGGACCGGCTCGGCTCGGACAACTGATCGGCCCCGCGCAGCGGACCGTGGTAGTCATCGCGGGCTTCCGCAGATGGCGGCGACTGCGCTGGCGGCTACCACGGCTGCGTCGCCCGTTGCCATCCTGAACGGCGTGCATCGCCTCGCCCATCGCCTCGGCCGCCGCTTCCTGCCGCCGCGCCATCTGTGGCCGTACACGCTGCCCGGAGCGGCCGCCCTGCACGAGCTGCGCTGGCGACTGCTGCTGCGGCGCACCGCGCCGGTGCCCGCCGAGCAGCACGCCGGGCGCGTGGGCGTCGGCGAGCGCGAGGAGGTGCTGGGCTGCGACCTGTGCGGCGAGCGGCGCGTGCAGCCGCTGTTCACGCCGCGCGGCAAGCGCAAGCCGTGGAGCTACCACGTCGTGCGCTGCCCGGCCTGCGGGTTCCTCTACCGCAACCCGGGGATCCGGCCCGAGCGCCTCGGCGAGCTCTACGCGGGCCGCTACGGCCGCTTTCTCGAGGGCGAGTACGCGCAGGACCGCCGCCGCCGCTACAGGCTGGTGCTCGACGCGTTCGCACCGCTGTTCGAGGACGGAGCCGGCCGCCGGCTGCTCGACTACGGCTGCGGCGCGGGACTGTTCCTCGAGCTCGCCCACGAGCGCGGCTTCGACGGCTACGGCGTCGACCTGTCGCCCGATGCGGTCGCCCGCGCGCGCAAGCGGCCGGGCGGCGCGAACACGCACGTCGGCGCGCCGCTCGAGATCCCTGAGATCGCCGCCGGCGGGTTCGACGTCGTGACGCTGTGGTCCGTCATGGCGCACCTGGCCGAGCCGCTGGAGAACCTGAGGGAGCTCCGCGGGCTGCTCGCGCC
>DASQMT010000060.1:0-2442 GCA_035645355.1 Solirubrobacteraceae bacterium
CGATGCGCGCCGCGGCGAGGTCTTCGCCGGCGTCTGGGAGGACGGGCGCGAGCGCTCGGCGCCCGCCGCAGTGGTGCCGGAGGTGCTCGCGCAGCAGCTCGTGCGGTTTGGAGACACCATCCGGGCGGTCGGGGACGGCGCAGTACGCTTCCGGGCGGAGCTCGAAGCGGCAAGGGTGACCGTCCCGGCGGACGGTGATCCCGTCCACCGCATGAGCGCCGCGCCGCTCTGCCGGCTCGGCGCGGTCGGGGAGCCGGCCGAACGCGACCGGCTGCTGCCGGACTACCGGCGCGAGCCCGACGCCAAGCCGCCCCAGACATGACCGCACCGCCCACTGCCGCCATCGAGGTCCGCCGCCTTACGTACGCCGACCTGCCGCAGGTCGTCGCGATCGAGCGCCGCGCCTTCCCGACTCCCTGGTCGCTGGCGATGTTCGTGCTCGAGCTCTCGAAGCCCCCGGGCATCTGCCTGGCGGCGTTCGTCGACCGCGAGCTCGCGGGTTACCTCGTCTGCTCCCGCTACGACACGGTCTGGCACATCATGAACGTGTCGGTCGATCCCGACCGCCGCCGCCACGGGATCGCCTCGACGCTGTTGTCGCGGCTGTTCGAGCGCGTCGACGACCCCGAGGCCCAGTACACGCTCGAGGTCCGGCGCTCGAACGAGGGAGCGATCGCGCTGTATGAGCGCTTCCGCTTCCGCGCGGCAGGGGTGCGGCGGCGCTACTACGCCGACAACGGCGAGGACGCCGTCGTGATGTGGCGCACGCCGGCGACGCTGCGCGGCTCGCTCGACGACGTGCCGAACGCCCTACCGAGCTGACGCTCCCTTGATCCTCGCGCTCGAGACCTCGTGCGACGACACATGCGCCGCCGTCGTGACCGACGCCGGCGAGGTGCGCTCGTCGATCGTGTCCTCCCAGGGGGTGCACGACCGGTTCGGCGGAGTCGTCCCGGAGATCGCCTCGCGCCACCACCTCGAGCTGGTCAACGCGGTCGTCGACGACGCCCTGCGCCGGGCGGGCGCCGGGCTCGACGACATCTCCCTGATCGCCGTGACGCAGGGCCCGGGGCTGGTCGGGGCGCTGCTCGTGGGCGTGGCGACGGCCAAGGGGCTCGCGGCCGCGCGGCGGCTGCCGCTGGCGCCCGTCGACCACCTGCAGGGACACGTCGCCGCCAACTTCCTCGCCCCGCATGCGATCGAGCCGCCCTTCCTCTGCCTGATCGCTTCGGGCGGCCACACGCTGCTCGCGCGCGTGACCGCCAAGCACGGCTACGGAATCCTCGGGCAGACGCTCGACGATGCCGCCGGCGAGGCCTTCGACAAGGGCGCGCGGCTGCTCGGGCTCGGCTACCCGGGCGGTCCGGCGCTGTCGAAGCTCGCCCTGCAGGGAGACCCGTCGGCGTTCGCGTTCCCGACCGCCGCTCGCGTCGCCGGGCTGGACTTCTCGTTCGCGGGCCTCAAGACGGCGCTGCTCTACGCCGTCCGCGACCTCGGCGAGGACGAGGCCCACCGCCGCGCCGCCGACCTGGCGGCGTCCTACGAGCATGCGATCGTCGAGGCGCTGATCGCCCGGATCGAGCGTGCGCTGGCGGCGGAACCGGGCGCCCGGCTCGCGATCGGCGGCGGCGTGGCGGCGAACCGGCGGCTGCGCGAGCGCGCCCGGGGGCTCGGAGTCGAGATCAGCGTGCCCCCGCCCGAGCTGTGCACGGACAACGCGGCGATGATCGGTTCCGCCGCGCGCTACGTGGACGCGGTCCCATTCCCGGAGTACCTCGCGCTCGACGCGTACGCCACCGGCCGCCGCCGCGCCGCCTGAGCCGGTGGCGGAGCGGCAGCAGCCGGGCGCGTCGGCCGCGCCGGCGGAAGCTCGCAACACGCGCACGTGGCTGTTGCCCGTCGCCGCGCTGGTCGTCGCGACCGCCCTCGTCGCGGCGCTGCTCCTTCGCGGTGACGACGGCCCGCCCGCGCCCGCGCTCGCCGACGCGGTCCCGTTCGATGGGCGCTCGCCGCGCGAGCCCAGCGGCGCACGCACGCGCGTGATCGTCGCGCTGCCGCGCCCGGCGCTCGGGGCCGCCCACATCACCGACCCGCGTGAGCAGCGCGTCTACGTGCGCTCGCTCGAGCAGGAGTCGGGCGCGCTGCGCTCGGCGCTGCAGGCACGCGGCATCCGGCTCGCGGACGTGATCACCTTTACGCGCACGTTCAACGGCTTCGCGGCGACCGTCCGCACGGGCGATCTCGCCGACCTTCCCTCGCTCGGGGTCCGCGCGCAGCCCGTGCGCCGCTTCTACCCCGCGTCGAGCGAGCCCGCGCGCGTGCCCGGGCTGCAGCTCCCGGCCGCCCCGGCGCCGCTCGGCGGAGCGCCGGTCGCGCTGCTCGACAGCGGCGTCGATCGCGACCATGCGCTGCTCGCCGGCCGGCTCGATCGCGGCTTCGACG
>DASQMT010000061.1:0-3926 GCA_035645355.1 Solirubrobacteraceae bacterium
CCTCCCAGTTAGTACGACCTAACGCTACATCGCGCGATAAGCGACGGCAACGTCGCCGTCTGAAGCTGCCTTGAGGTAAGACGACTAGCCGGCCTAACGAGGGGATATTCGCGAACGCTCGCACACCACGGCGTGCTGTTCCTCGACGAGCTGTCGGAGTTCACCCGACCGGCGCTCGAGGCGCTGCGCCAACCGCTGGAGGACGGCCGGGTCACGGTCGTACGCGCCCAGCGCGTGATGGTCTTCCCGACGCGCGTCACGCTAGTGGCAGCGTCGAACCCGTGCCCGTGCGGGCGCGGGGAGAGCGCCTGTCGCTGCTCCGCTGCCGACCTGGCGCGCCATCACCGGCGGCTGAGCGGACCGCTGCTGGATCGCATCGACGTCTCGGTCACCGTCGGCCGGCCCTCGGGCGCTGCGCTGCGAACGCAGTCGGCGCCCCGTTCCGCGAGCGTGCGCGAGCGCATCGTCGCCGCGCGCGAGCGCCAGACGGTGCGGCTCTCGCGCCACGGCCTGACCTGCAACGCGCAGCTCGACGCCCGCCTGCTGCGCGAGCTCTCGGGCGCGACGCCGGACGCGCACAGCGCGCTCTACGAGCTGCACGACCGCAACCGGCTCTCGGCACGCGGCCACGGCCGCATCCTGCGCGTCGCGCGCACGCTCGCCGACCTGGCCGGCAGCGACCGTGTGCTGACCGACCACGTCCACCAGGCGGCCGCGCTGCGGCTCGACGACCAATCGCTCTCGGTGGCCGCATGACCGGTCCGGCTCCGTCCGTGACCGCCGGTGCGGTACCCGCGAGGTCGGTGTGACCCCGGCTGCGTGCGATGCGTGCCTGCGCCGCACGAGCCTGCTCGCTGCGCTCGGGCCGTGGCTCGATCTCGAGTGGCGCCGGCGCTCGGCCCCCGCCGGCGTGCTGTCGCTGGCCGACGAAGCGCTGATCGCGCTCGACTCGTCCGGTCGCGTCGCGCGCGTCCATGCCCGCTTCGCGCCGGGTCGTGCCCGCGAGCGGATCGCGGCAGCCGGGCTGTCCGCTCTGTGCCGCTGCGAGGCGGGTTACCCGGAGCGGCTGCGGGAGCTGGCAGACCCTCCGGCGGTGCTTCACGTCGCGGGACTCCTCGCCGCGCTCGAGCGCACGGACGGCGTGGGAATCGTCGGCGCCCGGCGCGGCACGCCGTACGGCCTCGAAGTAGCACGGTCGCTCGGCCGCGGTCTGGCCCGGGCGGGCGTCCCGGTCGTCTCCGGGATGGCGCTGGGCGTCGACTCGGCGGCTCACATCGGCGCGCTGGACGACGCGGCGGAACATGCCGGCGGCGAAGGCTTGTCCGGCGCGGCGGCAGATCTCCGCCCGGAGGCTCCGGTGGCTGTCCTGGCGGGGGCGGCGGACGTGCCGTACCCGGCCTCGCGGCGGCGGCTTTATGCGCGACTCGTCCAGCACGGCTGCGTCGTGTCGGAGTTTCCGCCCGGGTTCACGGCCTTCCGCTGGTGCTTCGTCGCGCGCAACCGCCTGATCGCAGGCCTGTCCGCGCTGACGGTCGTCGTCGAGGCGACCGAGCGCTCGGGCTCGCTCACCACGGCCGACTTCGCGGCGCAGCTCGGGCGCCCCGTGAGCGCCGTTCCCGGACCCGTGACCTCACGCTTCTCCGCCGGGACGAACGCTCTTCTGGCCGCGGGAGCCGGGCTCGTCCGCGACACCCGCGACGTCCTCGATCAGCTCGGCAGACCGAGCTCCGCGAGCAGCCACGGCGATCCGCAGCCGAGCGCGATCGAGCCGCGCCTGCGCCGCCTGCTCGACGCGATCGAGCGCGGTCACGGCAGCCTCGCGGAGCTCACGAGCGACCCGGGCGCGACGCGCCAGGTGCTGCAGGACCTGACGGACCTCGAGCTGCGCGGGCTCGTGCGGCGCGATTTCGGCGGGCGTTACGCGCGCGCGTTGGAGGACCCGCGATGATCGCCGGCGGCGCTTCGTACCCTGGTCGCATGACGCGCTCGACCGTCGCGGTGCTCTCGATCGCAGGCTCGGACTCCGGCGGCGGCGCCGGCATCCAGGCCGACCTCAAGGCGTTCGCGCGCTGCGGCGTGCACGGCATGACCGCGATCACCGCCCTGACGGCCCAGAACACCGTCGGGGTGACAGCCGTGCATGCCGTGCCCGGCGATTTCATCGTCGAGCAGGTGCGTGCGATCGTGGAGGACATCGCCGTCGCCGCGGTCAAGATCGGCATGCTCGGCACGGCCGAGACGGTGGCCGCCGTCGATTCGGCGCTCGACCTGCTCGAGCCCGGCACGCCCGTGGTGATCGACCCGGTGATGGTCGCGGAGTCGGGCGCGGTGCTGCTCGACCAGAGTGCGCGCAGCGCGCTGGTGAAGCTGCTGCTCCCACGCGCGACGGTGATCACGCCCAACGTGCCCGAGGCGCGCGTGCTCGCGGGCCCGGGGGCGGCCGAGGACGTCGAGGCGCTCGCCCGCTCGCTGCACGGGCTCGGGCCGGATGTCGTGGTCGTGACCGGCGGGCATCGCGAGGAGATCACCGACGTGCTCTTCGACGGCGAGAACGTGCATCTGATACCCGGAGACCGGCACCCCGACGGTGCGGCCCACGGGTCGGGCTGCACGCACTCGTCGGCGCTGGCGGCGCAGCTGGCGCTCGGCCGTTCACCGCTCGAGGCTGCACGCGCCGCGCGCTCGATCGCCGCCGCGGCGGTTCGGGACGGGCTGCGCGGGCTCGGCCGCGGACCGGGACCGGTCGACGTCCTGGGACTGACCGGAAGGGGGGCGGAGCATGCTTATGACGCCCAGGTCTCTGGGGTATAGTCGGCCGCGATGAAGCTCCTGCGCATGCGGCCCGGCTTCGGCGAGCAGCTCATCGCCGAGGGCGATGTGGAGATCGCCGCGGACGAGCAGGCGCTGATCGAGGCGTTCCGCGACCAGCTCGCCCAGGGCATGTGGGCGGCCGTGCCGACCACCCGCTCCGACGGCCGGCGCGAAGCGGAGCTGGTGCGGGAGTTCGGCGAGATCCCGCGTGATACGCCGCGCGTCATCTTCTTCCCGCGCGCGGCGGGCGGCGCGGCGTAGTGGTCGTCGCGCTCTCGGCCACGGCGATCGTGGTCCTCGCGCTCCTCTGGGAGATCTCGATGCCGTGGATCGACCGCCGGCTCGAGGTCCGGCGCGCCAAGCGCGAGCTGCGCCGTGCGGGCGATCGCGGCGCCGCATACGACCCGGGTCGCGAGCGCCGCGCCGAGCAGCGCGCGCGCGAGCTGCTGAGGTCGTGCGTGAACGAGGAGGAGTGGGCCATGTACCGCGACCTCGGGTTTCTGCGCGTGTGGGGCAACCAGTCCGATCCCGATGGCGCGCGCGATCTGCGCGGCGTCGACTACGCCTACCTGATCTACGCGCACAAGCCGATCGTCGCGTACCTGCCGCAGACCGGCCGGCTGCTGAACGAGTACTGCGTCGAGTTCCCCGACGAGACGCGGCCCTACGGCTCGCCGCGCCTGCCGGACTCCGATGACGTGCTGGCTAAGTGGATGGCCCTGCAGGGCGACGAGCGCCGCCTCATCCTCGAGGCCAACCTCCATCTGCCGGGCCGTCAGATCGACCCGCGCCAGGTCCAGCGCGACATCTGGCGGCTGGGGCGCTGGGAGCGCGAGCGGATCGCGCGCGCGCTGCGCGCCGGCGAGGAGCAGCTCGCCGAGCCCGCGGACGGATAGCCCCCGGGATAACCCGCTTCCGCGGCGCCCCGGCGCAGCGGTGCATCACAGTAAGGTCGGCCGTCATGGACGGCCGAACGCTCGATCCCAAGCACCAGTCCCGCCAGCTCACCGACGGGCCGGAGCGCGCCGCCGCGCGCTCCTACCTCCACGGCATCGGCTTCGACGCCGACGCGCTCGCGAAGCCCATCATCGGCGTCGCATCGACGTGGACGGAGA
>DASQMT010000062.1:0-5238 GCA_035645355.1 Solirubrobacteraceae bacterium
ACGCGGCGTTGCTGCGTCACGCTTTCGCGCATTGCGCAAGATTCCCCACTGCTGCCTCCCGTAGGAGTCTGGGCCGTGTCTCAGTCCCAGTGTGGCTGATCGTCCTCTCAGACCAGCTACCCATCGTCGCCTTGGTAGGCCGTTACCCCACCAACAAGCTAATGGGCCGCGGGCCCGTCCCGATGCGAAGGCCGAAGCTATCTTTACGCCTTGACCTCGAGGTCAAGGAGCACATCCGGTATTAGCCCGAGTTTCCTCGGGTTGTCCCGGTCATCGGGGTGGGTTACCCACGTGTTACTCACCCGTTCGCGGCTCTGCCCCGGGGCAAGCCCCGGTTCGTCGCTCCACTTGCATGTGTTAAGCACGCCGCCAGCGTTCGTCCTGAGCCAGGATCAAACTCTCCGTGAAGAACTACTTGACTCACGAATGAGTTGACTTGTCTGAAGCGCCATAACTGATTGGGCCGCCAGTACACAGAGGCGAGCCCGGGCGCTTCGACGGGGTACTGCTCGTACCCGAGGACGAAGTCCTCGGGTAGCTGTACTGCTCTTTCTGGCCTGGCCTTGCGGCCAGGGGTCGAACCTGGACGCACATCAAACGGCCGGTATGGGACCGCTTGGTGCGCATGCTGTTGAGTTTTCAAAGACCGCTGCGCCTTTGCTGCTCCGGAGTGGTGTTCGTCCGGACATGGCGCGGCCCGGGGTCATCCCGGGCGGGCAGTGGAGTGTAGCGCAAGCCTGGCGCGAGATCTAATCGATCCGCAGACGCCGGAACTGCCGTCTTCCGAGCTGCAGCACGTGCCCGTCGAGCGCGTCCGCGGGCAGGTCGAGCGTCCCCGGCGCGATCGGCTCTCCGTCCAGCCGGACGCCGCCCTGGGCAAGGGTGCGCCGCGCCTCCGAGCGCGAGCAGCGGAAGACCTCGGCGATCACGGCGGGCAGGTGCAGGGTCGCCCCCTTGCCACTCACGACCGCCTCGGCGACGTCCGCCGGCGGCTCGTGCGCGATGAAGACGCGGTCGAAGCCCGCCTCCGCCCCGGCCGCGGCGGCCGGATCATGGAAACGGGTCACGAGCGCGCGCGCGAGCGCCCGCTTAGCATCGCGCGGGCCCTGGCCGTCATGCGGCTCCTGACCGAGCAGGAGCGAGAACCAGGGAGCGATCTGCTCGTCGCCGATGCGCAGCGTCTTGCCGTACATCTCCCCGGGAGCGTCGGTGACGCCGATCTGGTTGCCGAAGGTCTTCGACATCTTCTGGACGCCGTCGGTGCCGGTCAGCAGCGGCATCGTGAGCACGACCTGTGGCGTCTGGCCGTAGGCCTGCTGGATCGCCCGCCCCATCAGCAGGTTGAACGTCTGGTCGGTGCCGCCGAGCTCGACGTCCGCCCGCACGCAGACCGAGTCGTAGCCCTGCAGGACCGGGTAGAGGAGCTCGAGCAGCGAGATCGGCTCGCCGGCCGACCAGCGCTTGGCGAAGTCGTCTCGCTCGAGCAACTGCGCCACCGTGGGGTGGCGCACGAGCCGGAAGAGGTCCTCCATCGACATGTCGAGCCACTCCGAGTTGTGGCGCACCTCGAGGCGCTCGTCCGTGTGCAGGATCCTGGCGGCCTGGCGGCGGTAGGTCTCGGCATTGGCGTCGATCTGCTCGCCGGACAGCACCGGCCGCGTCGCCGAGCGCCCCGAGGGGTCACCCACGCGCGCCGTGTAGTCGCCCACGATCAGCACGACCGTGTGACCCGCATCCTGGAACTCGCGCAGCTTGGTCAGCACGACGGTGTGCCCGAGATGGATGTCGGGCGCGGTCGGGTCGAGCCCGAGCTTCACCCGCAGCGCGCGCCCTTGCGCGAGACGGTCGGCGAGCGCTCCCTGCGGCAGGCAATCGACCGCGTTGCGGGCCAGATGGGCCGCCGTCCGGGCGGCCTCGGCTGATTTCGCTTCCATCCGGCCCAATGCTAATGTCCCGCCACCGCGCGGGACCTGCACCGCGATGCCGCGAGAATCGCCCGACGGCCGCGATGCCGCGCCCTGAGCAGGTTCGGGCATCCCGCCGGGGGAAGGCGGGCTCGTCGCAGTGCCATGAGCGAATTCGATCGCGACATCCACCCGGCCGGCGACATCGCCACGCGCACTCCGCCCGACGGCACGCCGGCGCCTGAACCGGGCCCGCCGGACAATGTCATCCCGATCGGGCGCGCCGCGGCCGGCGCCCAGCGCGCGGAGCCGTTGCGTAGACGCGTGCGGATCCGCAAGCTGCGCGTCTTCGGGGTCCTGCTCGGGCTGACCCTCCTGGCGATGGTCTCGACGCTGTTCGGGATGATGATGGCCGTCACCTCCGACCTGCCCGCGCTCGAGGAGCCCGCCGGGCGCAACTCCGTCCTCGTCGACCGCAACGGCGCGTCGCTGGGGCTGCTGACCGGCAATCAGAAGCGGATCTTCCTCCAGTCGCATGAGATCGCGCCCGCGATGAAGCAGGCGATCATCGCGATCGAGGATCGCCGTTACTACACCAACGCCGGGATCGACCTGCGCGGCATCGGCCGTGCGCTCTACCAGGACATACGCGCGCAGAAGGCGGTTCAGGGCGGCTCGACGATCACGATGCAGTTCGTGAAGCTCGCACTGGCAGCCGAGAACGAGCGCACGCTGTTCCAGAAGCTGCGCGAGGCCGCGCTCGCCTACCAGATCACGCGCAAGTGGTCAAAGGAGCGCATCCTGCGCAACTACCTCAACACGATCTACTTCGGCAACGGCGCATACGGCATCGAGTCCGCCGCCCGCACCTACTTCGGCTTCAACCATCCCGGCTGCGGCGCCAAGGACGCGCCGAAGTGCGCGCAGCTGCTCGAGCCCGGTGAGGCGGCGCTGATCGCCGGGATGGTCGCTTCGCCGAGCGCGTACAACCCGCTCGAGAACCGCGAGGCGGCGGGCAGGCGCCGTGCGCTGGTGCTGCAGCGGATGGTCGAGCAGGACTTCATCACGCCGGCGGAGCAGCAGCGGGCGCTGCTCACCTCGCTGCCGACCAGCCGCGACATCCGCCCGCCGGTCGAGGACACGCGCTATCCGTACTTCACCTCTTGGGTCAAGCAGCAGGTCGTCGACAAGCTCGGCGGCGGGCAGGAGGGCGCACGACGCGCGTTCGACGAGGGCCTGACCGTCCAGACGACGCTCGACTCGCGGCTGCAGGACGCCGCCGAGGACGCGGTCGACGCCTGGCTGCCCAACCGCGACGGCCCGCGCGCCGCGCTCGTCGCGCTCAAGAACGATACGGGCGAGGTGCTCGCGATGGTGGGCGGCGACGACTACGCGACGGCGCCCTTCAACCTGGCCACGCAGGGCCGGCGCCAGCCCGGCTCGGCGTTCAAGCCGTTCGTGCTCGCGCAGGCGCTCGGAAGCGGGATCTCGCCCGACTCGACCTGGGCGTCGCGGAAGATGTCGCATTGCGTGACTCGCAAGAGCGGCGAGTGCATCGAGGCGTTCGAGGTCAACAACTACGAGAACGCCTATGCCGGCGTCCAGACGCTGCGCAGCGCGACGACGTTCTCCGACAACGCCGTCTATGCGCAGGTCGGCATCGAGGTCGGCCCGGAGAAGATCGCGCGGCTCGCGCGGCGGATGGGCATCCGCACGCCCGTCTCACACAACCTCGCGATGACGCTCGGCGGTCTGCGCCAGGGCGTCACGCCGCTCGACATGGCGCACGCCTACGGAACCTTCGCCCGGCGCGGGCGCTTCACGTACGGGTCGATGAGCCCGGACGCGATCGACCGGCGCGAGCTCACGACCCCCACGCCGGGCCCGGTCGGCATCCGCAAGATCGGCCGGCCCGACGACGGCAGGATCAAGCCGGTCACGCTCCCGAACGGCGAGAAGGCCGAGAACGAGACGCGCGACTGGCCCGTGATGAGCACGGCCGTCGCCGACCAGGTCGCCTCGATCCTCTCCACGGTCGTGACGAACGGCACCGCGGTACGCGCGCAGATCCCGGGCACTTTCGTCGCCGGCAAGACCGGCACCACCGAGAACTACGGCGACGCCTGGTTCGTGGGCTGGACCAAGGAGCTGACGGTCGCGGTCTGGGTCGGGTACCCCGACGAGCTGCGGCCGATGCAGACCGAGTTCAACGGTCAGGCAGTCGCGGGCGGCACGTTCCCGGCGGCGATCTGGAAGTCGTTCATGGACACTGCGCTCGGCCTGGAGGAGTACGGCACGCCGGAGGAGGAGCCCGACGAGCCGCTCGCCCCCGCTCCGACCGGGCCTGAAACGCCGGCGACCGCCGCGCCGGCCACATCTGCGCCGCCACCCGAGGACACGATCCCGAGCGGCGAGGGCGGCGGCACCGAGCCGGAGCCCGCCCCGGCCGCGCCCGAGCCCGAGGCCCCGGAGGTCGAGCAGCCCGCGCCGGCCGAGCAGGCGCCGCCCGCCGGCGGCGTCGCCGCACCCGAGTAGCGTCACCGGCCACGCTTGCCGGTCCGGGCGCTATGGGAGTCGGGCCGGTTCTCCGACCTGTTCGGGGTCAAGCCGGCGGCATAGGCCGCCGCCATGGCTCGTGCTCGTGCGCGAGCCAGACCAGCTCGGGGTCGAGCGCGCGCACCCGCAGCTGGCCTTCGGTATGCGGCTCGTCGAGCTCGCCGAGCCAAACGGCCACGTCGCCGCCGACGACGACCGGACGCCCGCCGGTCTCGACGACGACCACCTGCATGCCGCGTGTGTGGCCTGGCGCCGGGACGAGTCGGAGCCCGGGCAGCAGCTCGAGCTCGCCGTCGACCGGCACGTAGCGCACGCCCGGCGCCTCGACCCACTCGCGAATCGTGTAGTCGTCCTCGCTGCGCGCGTCGTCGAGCTCCTGCCGCTGGACGTAGATCGGCTCGCCGACGAAGAGGTGGTTGCCGCCGCAGTGGTCGAAGTGCAGGTGTGTGTTGACGACGATGTCCACGCCGGCGAGATCGAAGTCCTGTTCGCTCAGTGGCCGCAGGCGGGGATCGAGGTCGGCCGCCGCCGGGTGCAGCTCCGTCATGCCGGTGTCGATCAGCACGCGTGCTTCGGGATGCTCGATGACGTGCACGTAGACCGGCATCCGCTCGCCCTCGGCGAGCAGGTCGGCAACGCGGACTGGCGTGATGGTGATCGAGGCGGGGGCGTTCATTGTGTACCGACCGCCGCGGTGGTGGTTGATATGTGAGCCATGATGACCTCCTCTACCGGTTAGTGGCTGACGCGCGGCCGGCCGCACCGCCTCGCGCGCTGG
>DASQMT010000063.1:0-3884 GCA_035645355.1 Solirubrobacteraceae bacterium
CCCTCCACCACGCGCGCCGCGCGCAGCTGTTCGGCGCGAGCCGGGTCGGCCGTCGCGGCCTGCAGCAGCTCGCGCACACGGTCGAGCAGTGGCTCGGTCAGCGCACGGCCGTTCGGGCGTGCCTCCGCTCGTACGCCGCCCAGCAGCCGCCGGGTCGCGTCGCGGTGAGCGGTCATGGCCGCGCGCAGGGAGTCGCCGCTGGCGCGGTCCGCGCGCGACGACTCCTCGCGCAGCGCCTCCGCCGTCGCGATCCACTCGCTTACGAGCTGCGGCTGCTCGCGCGCCAGGAGGTTGAGCGACCACGCGGGGGCACTGGGCTTCGGCAGCTTCGCGAGCTCCGCCGCAGACGCGCGATCGCCGTCGTCGCGCAGCGCCTTCGCCAGCCGCTTGCGCTCGGCGACGAAATCCTCCAGGGCGACCGCGTTGAGCTGCTCGACGGCGGTCTCGAGATCGGTCACGGAGACATTCTCGCGCGCCGGGTACCGTCACGCGCATGAACCTTCGACGACTTGGCAGGACCGGACTCGAGGTCTCCGAGGTGGGCTACGGCGCATGGGGCATCGGGCAGTCGATGTGGATCGGGGCCGACGACCGCGAGTCGCTGCGGGCGCTCGAGCGCGCGATCGAGCTCGGGCTCAACTTCATCGACACGGCGCTTGCCTACGGCAACGGGCACTCCGAGCAGCTCGTCGGCAAGGTCGTGCGCGGCCGCTCCGGACCGGTCTACGTCGCCACCAAGATCCCGCCCAAGAACATGCGCTGGCCCGCGTCGGGCGCCGACGACGTCGATGTCGCGTTCCCCGGCGAACACATCCGCAGTCGCACCGAGAAGAGCCTGCGCAACCTCGGTATCGAGCGCATCGACGTGCAGCAGCTGCACGTCTGGCACGACAACTGGCTCGAGCAGGGCGACTGGCTCGAGACGGTGCAGGCGCTCAAGCGGGAGGGCAAGATCGCCTACTTCGGCGTGTCGATCAACGACCACGCGCCCGAGACCGCGCTCGGGCTAGTGCGCTCCGGCAACGTCGACACGGTGCAGGTGATCTACAACATCTTCGACCAGAGCCCGGAGGACGAGCTGTTCCCGGCCGTGAAGGAGCACGACGTCGGCGTGCTCGCGCGAGTGCCGTTCGACGAGGGCGGGTTGACCGGCGCGATCGGGCCCGGCACCGAGTTTCCGGCGGGCGACTTCCGCGCAAACTACTTCAAGGGCGATCGCAAGCAGCAGGTCGCCGACCGGGTGGCGGCGATCGTCGACGATCTCGGCATCGCCCCTGATGCGATCGCCGAGACGGCGCTGCGCTACATCCTCTCGTCCGACGCGGTCTCGACAGTGATCCCGGGCATGCGCTCGATCCGCAACGTCGAGCGCAACTGCGCGGCCGGCGACGGGCGCGGGCTCCCGCGTGAGCAGGTCGAGCGGCTGCACGCGCATCGCTGGGTGCGGGACTTCTATCGATGATGGACCTCGACCCCGTCGAGGTGCGGATCCTCGGCTGCCTGATCGAGAAGCAGCGGACGACGCCCGACGCGTACCCCCTGAGCCTCAACGCATTGCGGCTGGCTTGCAACCAGACCACGAACCGCGACCCGGTGATGCAGCTCGACGAGACGACGATCCGCGAGGCGCTCCACCGGCTCAGTCAGCGGCGCTTCAGCCGGCTCGCCAGCGGCCACACGAGCCGCGCGTACAAGTTCCGCCACCTGCTCGACGAGGCGCTTGGCCTTGGCGCTCACGAGCTCGCCGTGCTCGGCGTGCTCCTGCTGCGCGGCGCCCAGACTCCCGGTGAGCTCAAGCAGCGCACCGAGCGGATGCATGGCTTCACGTCGCTCGAGGAGGTGCAGCAGGTGCTCGACGGCCTCGTCGCGCGTGAGCTCGTCCTGCGGCTCGCGCGCCGGCCGGGGCAGAAGGAGGAGCGCTACGTGCACCAGCTTTCGGCGGAGGCGGAGGACGCGCCCGCGGTCGAGCAGGCGCCCGAGCCGCTCGTCGCCGCACCGGCGCGCGCGGCGCCTCCCCAGCGCGACGACGGGCGGCTCGACCGGCTCGAGGCCGAGCTGGCCCAGTTGCGCGAGTAGGTCGCCGAGCTGCGCAGCGAGTTAGGTCTCTAGCGGCGGTCGCGGCCGACCAGCACCGCGAGGTCGCGGCTCGCCCACCAGACCGCTGCGTCCAGTCCGGCCGCGGCGAGCCAGCGCAGCTGGTCGGCGACGGTGCTGGGCATGTCGTACACGCCGTCGATCGGGGTCACGGCGTCGGCCGGATCCTCGGGCACGACCACGTCTCCGACCACGACGCGGCCGCCCGGTGCGAGCTTCTCCGCGACGCGCCGGAAGAGGTCCGCCTTGCCGGGGCCGTCGAGATGGTGCACGGCCAGCGCCGAGACGACGACGTCGAACGGGCTGTCCGGCAGCGGGTCGCCGAGGCGCGCGACGCGCAGCTCGACGCGCTCGGCCGGCAGTGCCGCGCGCGCACGCTCGAGCATCTCGCCGCTCGCGTCGAGCCCGAGCAGCGTGGTCCCCGGATGCTGCGCGAGCACGCGCCGCGCGGTCTCGCCGGTGCCGGTCCCGAGCTCGAGCACCCGCCGTGCTCCCTCCCCGGTGGCGGCGGCCGTCTCGTCCTGTAGGCGCTCGTAATCGGGCACCTCGGCGCGCATCAGGTCGAGGTAGGCGTCCGGGTCCCAGTGGAACTGCGCCACGCCGGAAAGCTAGCGCCGGGGTCGTTGACCCCCTTATTTGGGGGTCAAGTCGCCCTGGAGCGCTGCCCGGAGCGCCTCGCGTACGTAGTCGGGTCGCCGAGTCACCTGTTCCCAGGTGAAGCGCAGCGAGCGGTAGCCCGCTAGCGTCAATGCCACATCCCGCTCGCGATCGTCGTTCAGCGCCGATGGCGAGCGGTGCCACGCGTACGAGTCCGCCTCGACCACGAGCCTCGATCGGCGCCAGTAGAAATCGCGCACGCTGCCCTCAATGCTGCAGTTGACTTCCGGCCGTGGGAGACCATGGTCGTCACAGAGCTCGAGCACGAGCTCCTCCAGGCGGCTGCGTGTGTTCACGGTCCCGGCCGTGTACCGGGACAACATCGCTTGTAGGGAAGGCGAGCCAGAACGGTGCGGGTAGCGCGCGAGTAGCCGATGCAGGCCGGCGAAGTCGATCAGCCGCAGCAGCTCCGCGCGGTCGAGCGCCGCTTCGAGCGGGCGCCCGCGCAGTCCGCCGGCGGCGAGGTCGAGCAGCGTGCGCGCGGGAGTGGTGATCGGCAGCCCGTGCAGCGTCGTGACCTCGTCGTCGTGGAGCACTTCGGGCCGGTGCACGCGGATTCCCGCACGGCGCTTGCGGCCGGCGCGGCCCGGGACAGTGACGTGTACGAGCCCCGAGCTGTTGCGGCGCATGTCCCAGGCGTCGGCGGCGCTGTCCCCGCTGAGGACGGCGCCCTCGCCCGCCGCAAGCACGGCCGCCCAGCGCCTCCCATCGATCCCGACCGCTCGATGCCCGACGGCATAGACGCCGCGGTGGAGGAGATGCAGTCGGCCATCGCCTACGCGGCGGTCGATCGACTTGGCCGCAAGGCCGAGCTCGCCGAGCTGCGCGCGGGACGCCACGCCTCCCTGGCCGCTCGCGAGACGAGCGATCTCATGGTCCCGGGCGCTTTGACCCCGCATGGGGAGGTGAAGGCGCCCGGGAGCGGATTCTCGCCCCGTCAGCGGAGAAATGCGTCGAGCGCGGCGGCGTCGATCGCGTAGGCGACACCCGCCCGCTCGCTCGAGCGCGCGAAGAGGACCCCCGCCAGGCGGCCGTCGCTCAGCACCGGCGCGCCCGAGTCGCCGGCGGTGGGAACGGCCGCGAGCTCCAGCGCCGGCCGCCGCGCGACCCCGGCAGCGTCGGCGGCGCGGATG
>DASQMT010000064.1:0-4909 GCA_035645355.1 Solirubrobacteraceae bacterium
AGCGGCGCCGCCGAGGCCGGGCCGTGACGGCCTCGCCGCCACTCGAGGCCGCCCGCGAGGTCTTCGCCGGCCGCGCCGTCTGGATCGTCGGCGGGACGGTGCGCGACCAGCTGCTCGGACGCGTCACGACCGACCTCGACCTCGCGGTCCAGGGCGACCCGCAGGATGCCGCCAAGGCGCTCGCGCGCGCGAGCGGTGGCGTCCCCTTCCGCCTGTCCGGCGCCTTCGGCGCCTGGCGCGTCGTCGGCCCCGGCCATGGCTGGCACGTGGACCTGGTGATCCTGCGCGACGGAGATATCCACGCGGACCTCGGAGCGCGCGACTTCACCCTCAACGCGATGGCGCTGCCGCTCGCGGGGGGCGATCTGCTGGACCCGCACGGCGGGCGCTCTGACCTCCAAGCGCGGCGGCTGCGGATGGTCGCGCCGGCGGCGCTCGCCGACGACCCGCTGCGCACGCTGCGGGCGATCCGGCTCGCGATCGAGCTCGAGCTCACGATCGAGCCCGCCACCGCCGCGGCGATCGGCCAGGCGGCGCCCGGGCTCGAGCGCGTCGCGGCGGAGCGGATCTTCGGCGAGCTCAAGCACATCATCCGCTCGCCCGCCGTGCGCATCGGGCTGGGACTCATGGACGCCCACGGCATCACCGCCGCGGTGCTGCCCGAGCTGGCCGCGCTGCACGGCGTCGAGCAGAACGTCTTCCACCACCTCGACGTGCACGACCACACGCTCGAGGTCCTCGACCAGGTAGGGGCGATCGAGCGCGACCCGCTCGCGGCGGGCTTCGGCGAGCACGCCGAGGCCGTCGCCGCCCTGATGCGCGAGCCGCTGGCAGACGAGCTCACGCGCGGCGATTCCATGCGGCTGGCGGCGCTGCTGCACGATGCGGCCAAGCCCTGGACGCGGGCCGAGCGGCCGGGCGGCGGCTTCGGCTTCCCGGGTCACGACCGCGAGGGCGCGCAGCTCGCCCGCGACGTCCTGAGGCGGCTGCGTGCTTCCGGGGCGCTCACCGATCACGTCGTGGCGCTGTGCCTGCATCACCTCCGGCTCGGCTTCCTCGTCCACGAGCGTCCGCTCGACCGTCGCTCGCTCTGGCGCTACCTGCGCGCCACCGAGCCGCACGCGGCCGACGTGACGATCTTCACGGTCGCCGATCGCCTCGCCACGCGGGGCAAGAACGCGGAGCCCGCGATCCAGGCGCATGTGGCGCTTGCGCGCGAGGTCCTGAGACCGGCGCTCGCACGCCGTGGGCAGGGGGCGGGCGAGCCGCTGCTGCGCGGCGACGAGCTGGCGCGTGAGCTCGGCCTGCGACCGGGTCGCGAGCTCGGGGAGCTGCTCGACCAGCTCGAGGAGGACCGGTTCGCGGGGGAGATCCGCACCCCCGCGGACGCGCTGCGGCGCGCGCGCGAGCTGCGCGCCGGCTAGCACGGCCCGCTGGTACGGTGCGCCGGTGCCCGGCGACTGCCTGTTCTGCAAGATCGTGGCCGGTGAGATCCCCGCCACGGTGGTGCGCGAGGACGAGCGCACGGTCGCGTTCATGGACATCAACCCGGCCACGCGCGGCCACCTGCTCGTGGTCCCCCGCGCGCACGCAGCGGACCTGCTGAGCATTGACGGCGACGACCTCGCCGCATGCGTGGCTGCCGCGCAGGCGCTCGCCGAGCTGGTGACAGAGCGGCTCGGCGCCGACGGGGTGAACCTGCTGAACTCCTGTGGCCGGAACGCCTGGCAGACGGTGTTCCACTTCCACCTGCACGTGATCCCGCGCTACGCCGGTGATCCGCTGCGGCTGCCGTGGACGCCGCAGCCGGGCGACCGCGATGCGATCGCCGCCGCCGCAACAGCGCTCACGCGCTCGTGACCTATACCAACAGGTGATTGCGCGGGTTGGCGCGCGGGCATTAGCGTGTCAGAGTCAGGACCGGTGGAATTCTGGGCCGGTCGGCATTTTGCGGGCTCCCCCGGGCCCACCGAGAGCGGGGATGGGCACGGCATGGCATCTGGGACGGTCAAATGGTTCTCCGACGACAAGGGGTTCGGCTTCATCACGCCTGACGAGGGCGGCCGGGACCTGTTCGTCCATTTCTCCGGGATCATCGGCGACGGCTACCGCTCGCTGCCTGAGGGATCCAAGGTCAGCTTCGAGGAAGAGAACGGCGAGAAGGGCCCCAAGGCGGTCAACGTCCAGAAGCTCTGACAGCAACATCGACCGGTCGCTCGTGTTCAATGCGCGTATGCCCGGGACTCTCATACGGCTGTTCGGAGTGGCGCTGGCCGCGGTGCTGTTCTCGCCTGCGGCCGCGTCGGCCAGGATCATCGAGCTGGGCTACCTGCCCTCGGCGACGCCGCCGAGCTGCCCGGCCAGTCCGTGCGAGGTGATCTCGCGCACGACCGCCTTCCAGAGCCGCGTCGGCGGCAAGCGCCGGCTGTTCGTGGCGCCGGCGGATGGCCGCATCGTCGCCTGGTCGATCACTCTCGGCACCCCGAAGCCCAAGCAGCGCAAGTTCTTCGAGGAGAACCTCGGTGGTCCAGCGCGTGCCGGCGTCACGGTGCTCAAGCAGGGCGACCGCCGCTACGGCCGCGTCACCGCGGCGAGCCCGCTGTACACGCTGACCCCGTACTTCGGCCAGACCGTGCAGTTCCCGCTGGCCCAGTCACTGGCGATCTCGGAGGGCGACGTGCTGGCGCTCACCGTGCCGACCTGGGCGCCGGCGCTCGGCCTCGGCCTCCGGCGCGGCAGCGTCTGGCGCGCGAGTCGCGACATCGACGCGTGCGACGACACGCAGACCCAGAGCGCGCAGACGGACGTGCGCGACCTCACGCGCTACAAGTGCGCCTACCGCACGGCGCGCGTGACGTACAGCGCGACGTTGATCACGACACCGGAAGCGCCGCCGGAGCCCGACGACCGCTAGCCGCGGAGTCGAGCAGCTCCAGCAGCGCCTCGACGACCGCTGGGTCGAACTGGGTGCCGGCGCGCGCACGCAGCTCGCTCATCGCGACTTCCTGCTCGAGCGCGAGCCGGTAGGGCCGCGCCATTGTCATCGCCGAGTAGGCGTCACAGGCGAGCACGATCCGCGAGCCGATCGGGATGTTCTTCCCGCTCAGCCCGTCGGGGTAGCCGGTGCCGTCCCAGTGCTCGTGCTCGTGGCGCACGATCGCCGCCAGCGGAGCCAGCTGCGGAAGCCGCCGCAGGATCCCCTCACCGAGCACCGGGTGCTCGGACATCACCAGCCACTCGTCGTCGTCGAGCGCGCCGTCCTTGCGCAGGATCTCCCGCGGGATCGCCAGCTTGCCGACGTCGTGCAGCAGCGCACCATGGCCGACCTGCTCGACGGTGGCGGCGGTCAGGCCGAGCAGCATTGCCACGCCGGTGGCGAGCCCGACTACCAGCTCGGAGTGGTCGTGCGTGTAGTCGTCGCGCGCCTCGATCACGGCCGCCAGCGCCTGCACGGCCGCTGGTGACGCGTCGGCGTCCTGGAGCCGGGCCAGTTCCTCGTCCGCATCCGGGGTGGCCACGGACACGCGGCCCTTGCCGGTGCGCTTGGCCAGCAGCAGTGCGCGGTCGGCGGCCGCGAGCAGGTCGTCAGAGCTCATCTGCGGCTCCCACGACGAAACGCCGAGCGAGGCGCTGCCGATCGAGTCACCGCCGAGCTGTGGCGCGCCGGCCAGCACCCGCTGCCGGACGCGCTCGGCGACCACGCGCGCGACGCTCTCCTCGGTGCCGGGAAGCACGAGCACGAACTCGTCGCCGCCGTAGCGGGCGATCTGGTCGTACGGCCGGACTTCCGCGCGCAGAGCGTCCGCGACCACGCGCAGCAGGTCGTCGCCGGCGGGATGGCCCAGCTCGTCGTTGACGCGCTTGAAGTCGTCGAGGTCGATCAACACGCAGCACAGCGGCTGCTCGTCACGCGCGGCACGGGCGATCTCCTCCCGCACGCGCACCTGCATCGCGCCGTGGTTGAGCAGGCCGGTGAGCGCGTCGGTGCTTGCCGCGATACGGATGTCGTCGTATGCCTCCGCGTTGCGGCAGGCGACGACGGCCAGCTCGGCGATCGCCTCGAGCACGCTCAGGTCGTCTTGCGAGATCTCGTGGCAGTCCAGGAAGCCGATCGAGAGCGCACCGCGCAGGACGCCGTTCCAGCGCATCGGAACGCCCACGCCTGAGAGCACGCCGGGAAGGATGAGCGACCGGGGGAGCGCCATGTCCTCGAGATATGCGGAGATCACGACGGCCTGACCGGTCGCCAGCACCTGGCCGGCGATGCCCTCCCCGTGCGAGAGCCGGTAGCCGTACCACTCCGGAGGGCAGTTGTGCCCTGCTGTGGCGAGCGCGCTTCCTTCGCCGTCGAGCACGTAGACGCCCGCCACGTCGCCGCCGACGGCCAGCCCGGCCTCGCGCGCCAGCGTGTCGAGCACGGCCTGCAGCTCGAGCGATGCGTTGAGCGCGTGGGCGGCGCGGGCCAGGGCGTCGTCGCGCTCGGTCTGCGCGAGGCGCCGTTGCACGCTGTCGAGCCGGGCGAGGCCGAGCGCAACCTGGTTGGCGAGCGTCTCGGCGAGCACGATCTCGGCCTGGCTCCAGATGTGCTGTCGCCGCCGGGCGAGCACTGCGACGGCGTGCACCGACCCGCCCCAGGCGATCGGGACGAGCAGCGCGCTGCAGAGCTCTAGGCGGGTCACGAGCTCGGCGCCCAGCTCGGCCGTCGCCTGCGTCTCGTCGAGCGCGAGCGAGCGGGCCGTTGCGAGGACGTGCGCCGCCCCCGGCACGGAGCCGGGCTCCTCCAGCACCTCCGCAGCGTCGAGCTGCAGCGCCTCGCGTGTGACGAGCACGAGCTCGGCCAGCAGCTCAGACCCCGAGCAGGCGGAGAGCGCCACCTCCGAGAGGCGGCGCAACGGGGCGTAGGCTGGGG
>DASQMT010000065.1:0-2469 GCA_035645355.1 Solirubrobacteraceae bacterium
ATCGGGCCCGCGCCCGTCAGCCTCCGCGGCGTGCTCGTGCTGCAGCCGCGATGGCCACCAGATCTTCGGCCCGATGTCGAGCACGAGCGCCGGCACGAGGATCGAGCGCACGATGAACGTGTCGAGCAGCACGCCGAACGCAATCACGAAGCCGATCTCCGTGAGGAAGACGAGCGGGAGCAGCGCCAGCACCGAGAACGTGCCCGCAAGCACGATCCCGGCCGACGTGATCACGCCGCCGGTCACCGCCAGACCGCGCACCATGCCGCTGCGGGTGCCGTGACGCTGGGTCTCCTCACGCACCCGCGCCATCAGGAAGATGTTGTAGTCGATCCCCAGCGCGACGAGGAAGATGAATGCGAACAGCGGGAACGACGGGTCGACGCCCGGGAAGCCGAAGATAACCTCGAAGACCAGCAGCGAGATGCCGAGCGCGGCGGCGAACGAGAGGATCACGGTGCCGATCAGCAGCAGCGGCGCCAGCAGCGAGCGCAGCAGCGCGACCAGCACCAGCAGCACCACGACCAGCGCGATCGGGATGATCACCCGGTTGTCGCGCGCGGCCGCCTGGCGCAGGTCGTACTCGATCGCCGACGGCCCGCCGACGAGCGTCTCCGCGCCGCCCGCACGCTTGGCGGCGGCGCGCAACTCGGGGATCAGGTCGAACGCCTCGCTCGAGTAGGGCTCGGGCTCGAGCGTCGCGTTGACGAGCGTGCCCGCGTCGCTCGACAGGTCGGTCGGGGTGACTTCGGCGACGCCCTCGACCTCGCCGATCGCCCGGCTCACGGCCTCGACGTCGCCCGGCTCGGCGACGATGATCTCCGTGGCGGCGCTCGCGCCGGCGGGGAAGGACTGCGCGAGCAGCTCCTGGCCCTGCAGCGACTCGACCTCCTCGCGGTAGGCGTCGGCCTGGGTCAGCCCCGTGTTCATGGTCAGCAGGCCGAGCGCGCCGACGGCCAGCAGCGCGGCGGTGCCGGCCCACACCCGTCGCGGGCTGCGGGCGACGCGGTCGCCGACCCGGCGCCAGGCGCCGTGCGTCTCGTCGGCGCCCTCGTCGCCCGTGTGCGGGATGCCGTTGTTCCAGCCGAAGACCGGCGGACGCCAGAAGACCCAGCGGCCCAGGATCACGAGCAGCGCGGGGAGCAGCGTGAGCATCGTCACCATCGCGACTGCGATGCCGAGCGCGCCGATCGGCCCCAGCCCGGCCGTGCCCTCGACCTCGGCGACGGTGAGGCACAGCAGCGCCGCGATCACCGTGCTGCCGGACGCCACGATCGCCGGGCCGGCGGTCCGCAGCGCCAGCGCCATCGCCTCGTGCTTGTCGGCGTGCTTGCGCAGCTCCTCGCGATAGCGCGAGACGAGCAGCAGCGCATAGTCGGTGCCCGCGCCGAGCACCAGGATCGAGAGGATCGAGGAGGACTGGCCGTTGACCGTCACGCCGAGCTCTGTGAGGCCGTAGCCGATCGACCGCGTCGAGACCTCGGCGAAGATCACGGCGAACAGCGGGATGACCCAGAAGATAGGGCTGCGGTAGATCAGGATCAGCAGCACGAACACGAGCAGCAGCGCCGAGAACAGCAGCGTCCCGTTGATGCTCTCGAAGACCTCGATCGCGTCTGCCGCGAAGCCGGCGGGCCCGGTCACCTTGACCTCGAGCCCGCCGCCCGGGTCGCTGACGCGGTTTCGGATGTCCTCGATCGGGTCGAGGATCGTGTCGGACTCGCCGTCGCCGGTGATGTTGCCGACCAGCAGCGCCGCGTCACCTGACTCTGACTCACGCGGCTCGCCGAAGGGCGATACGGCGCGGTAGATGCCGCCCTTGCCGGCCTGGATCGCCTGGTTGAGCTCCGTGCGGTCGGCCGCGATCCGGGCGCGATCCTCCTCGGTGAGCCCACCCTCGCGGCGGTAGACGATCACTGTCGGCGCCTGCTCGCCGCCCTGCAGCTCCTCGGAGATGCCGAGCACCTCGGTCGACTCGGCGTCGCCGGGGAGGAACGAGGTCGACTCGTTCTTCTCCGCGTCGGAGAACTTGCCGGGCAGGTTGGCGGCGCCCGAGCCGAACAGGAACAGCAGGCAGGCCGCGAGCACGATCCACTTCGCGACGCGTCCGGCGGACACCGTGAGCAGCTTGGCCATCTGGGGACGTTCCTTCGGCGGCGGGAGACGGGGAGAGCGGTGAGTTCTACCGCAGTTCGTGTCTCATCCGGGCGGTTGCAGCCAAAAGATCACATCGCGCCGCTCAGAGCAGCGCGGCCAGCTCCGCGGGCTCGGTGACCGGCCGCAGGCAGGCGAAGCGCTCGCAGACGTATGCGGCGGCGCGGCCGTCCACCGGCTCGCGCTCCTGCAGCAGCGGCACGCCGTTCGCGGGTCCGCCCGCGACGACCAGGTGCGGCCGGAAGGAGTCGCGCACGACGCGCACGAGCGGCTCGGCGCCCGGGCCTACGATCGCCACCTCCTTGACCGGCGCGA
>DASQMT010000066.1:0-5817 GCA_035645355.1 Solirubrobacteraceae bacterium
GTGATCGAGCGCTATACGCGCCCCGAGATCGCCGCCGTATGGACCGACGAGGCACGCATGACCGCATGGCACGACGTCGAGGTCGCCGCCGCCGGCGAGCTCGACGGCCCGTCAGATACCGACTTGCAGGCGATTCGGACGGCGCACTTCTCCGTCGAGGCCGTCAAGGAGCGCGAGCGGGTCACGGACCATGACGTGGCAGCATTCGTCGACGTGCTCGGTGCCTCGGCCGGCGAAGCCGGGCGCTGGATCCACTACGGATTGACCTCCTCCGACGTGCTCGACACCGCGCTCGCGCTGCAGCTGCGGCGGGCCGGGGACGTGATCCTGCCCGCCGCGCGGGCGCTCGCGGCCGCGCTCGCCAGGCGCGCGCGCGAGCACGCGGACACTGTCTGCGTCGGCCGCACCCACGGCGTGCACGCCGAGCCGACGACTTTCGGGCTCAAGCTGGCGGGCTTCGCGTTCGAGGCGCATCGCAACGCCGAGCGGCTCGAGCGGGCGTTCGCCCAGGCGGCGACGGGCGCGATCTCCGGCGCGGTCGGGACCTATGCGACGCTCGGCCCGGACTACGAGCAGCGCGTGCTCGCCAAGCTCGTGCTCGCGGCCGAGCCGGTCTCCACACAGGTCGTCCCGCGCGACCGCCACGCCGAGCTGGTCCAGGCGATCGCGCTCGCCGGCGCCGGCCTGGAGCGCTTCGCCACCGAGATCCGCCACCTCCAGCGCACCGAGGTGGGCGAGGTCCAGGAGCCGTTCCGGGAGGGTCAGAAGGGCTCGAGCGCGATGCCGCACAAGCGTAACCCGATCACGACCGAGCGCATCACCGGGCTGGCGCGCGTGCTGCGCGGCTACGCGCAGACCGCGGTCGAGAACGTCGCGCTCTGGCACGAGCGCGACATCTCGCACTCGGGCGCCGAGCGGGTGATCCTGCCTGACGCGACGATCGCGCTCGACTACATGCTTCACCTGACGCTGCGGGTCGTCGAGGGCATGATCGTCAACGGCGAGCGCATGCGCGCGAACCTGGAGCTGACCTGCGGCGCGCTCTTCTCCCAGCGCGTGCTGCTGGCGCTCGTGGACGCCGGCATGGCGCGCGACGACGCCTACCGCACGACCCAGCGGCTCGCGCAGCAGGCGTGGGACACTCAGACGTCGTTGCGCTCGCTGCTCGAGGCCGAGCCCGAGACGGGACTCGGGCTCGATCTGGACGCGATCTTCGACCCGACCTACTACACGCGTCACGTACCCGACGTGCTGGCGCGCCTGGAGGAGATACCGGCCAGTGCCTGACCTCTTGATCTACGGGGCGCCCGACACGTCGCCCGACATGTTCCACGCGATCCCGGTCGGGATCATCGACCCGTTCCTCTACGCGGAGTCCGCTGACCGGCGCGCGGCGACGGTCAGCGTGCTCGACGCCGACAAGGTCGGCGCGCTCGGGATCGATGTGCTCGACCCGGCGACACTCGGCGCCGACGAGCTGCTGGCGGGCGGCATGGACCGGCACGAGCTGATGCTCGAGGTCACGCTGCGCGCGTGCCGGGAACTGGGCCTCGAGCGGGCGATCGTGCCGCCCGAGTTTCCGCTGGCAGTCGCCGACCACCTGCGCGCGGGGGACGTCGCGCTCGACGTCGACGCGGAGGCGTTCGCGCTGCGCCGGCGCGCGAAGACCGAGGCGCAGCTGGCCGGCATCCGGCGCGCGCAGAAGGCAGCGGACGCCGCCATGGACGTCGCCGCCGGGCTGATCCGCGCGCTCCGTCCCGGGCTGACGTCCGAGGAGATCCGCGACGCGATGACCGAGGTCTGCGACGAGCACGGCTGCGACCTGCCCGGCGACGTGATCGTCGCTCACGGAGCGCAGTCGGCCGACGGCCACGAGTCGGGTCACGGGGCATTGGCTGCCGGCGAGGCGGTGGTCGTCGACATCTGGCCGCGTGACCGCGAGTCGCGCTGCTGGGCCGACATGACGCGCACGTTCGTAGCCGGCGGCGGCACGCCCGACGACGAGCTGGCCGAGTACTGGCGGCTGACCCGGGAATCGCTCGAGCTCGTCTACCCCGAGGTCCGCGACGGGGCCGACGCGCAGGCGATCTTCCGCCGCTCGTGCGAGCCGTACATCGCCGCGGGCAAGCCGACGCAGCTGACGAAGGCCGACGGCGAGGTGCTGCGCGACGGCTACTTCCACGGGCTCGGCCACGGCGTCGGCCTCGAGGTCCACGAGCGGCCGGGGCTGGGGCGCGCGCCGGACACATTGCGGGCCGGTGACGTGATCACGCTCGAGCCCGGCTGCTACCGCCAGGGCTATGGCGGCTGCCGGCTCGAGGACCTGGTCGTCGTGACCGCCGACGGCTGCGAGACGCTGACCGATTTCCCGTACGACCTGTGAAGTAGCCTGGCCGTCGTGACACTCCAACTCCTCGCGAAGGGCAAGGTCCGGGAGATCTACGAGCTCGGCGACGACCTCCTGATGGTCGCCTCGGACCGCATCTCGACCTACGACGTCGTGCATCCGACGGCGATCCCGGACAAGGGCAACGTCCTGACCGCGCTCTCGGTGCTGTGGTTCGGCCTGACAGGTGACGTCGTGCCCAACCACCTGATCTCGGCGACCGACGGCGTGCCCGCCGAGCTGCGCGGGCGCGCGCTGCGCGTCAAGCGCTTGCAGATGCTCCCGGTCGAGTGCGTCGTTCGCGGCTACATCACCGGCTCGGGCTGGAAGGACTACCAGGCGACCGGCGCCGTCTCAGGGATCGAGCTGCCGGCCGGGCTGCGCGAGTCCGAGCAGCTGCCCGAGCCGATCTTCACCCCGTCGACGAAGGCGGACGAGGGCCACGACGAGGCGATCGACCTGGCGCGCGCGGCCGAGCTTGTCGGCTCGCCCGAGCTGGCCGAGCGGCTGCGCGACGTCTCGATCGCGGTCTACCAGACGGTCGCCGCGCACGCGCGCGAGCGCGGCGTGATCCTCGCCGACACGAAGTTCGAGTTCGGCTTCGACGCCGGCGGCACGCTGACGCTCGGCGACGAGGTCTGCACGCCGGACTCCTCGCGCTTCTGGCCGGCGGACCAGTACGAGGTCGGCCGCGGGCAGCCGTCGTTCGACAAGCAGTACGTGCGCGACTGGGCCGCAGGCACCGGCTGGGACAAGGCGCCGCCGGCACCCGCGATCCCGGATGACGTCGTGGCCGCCACGCGCGAGCGCTACGTCACCGCCTACGAGAAGCTCGCCGGGGAGCCGTTCTCGGCCTGGCTGGAGCGCACCGCGGCGTGAGGGCGCGGGTCCTGATCCGGCCCAAGGCCGGGATCCTCGATCCGCAGGGCCAGGCGGTCGAGCGCGCGCTTCCGGCGCTCGGCTTCGAGGGGGTGCGCAACGTCCACGTCGGGCGGCTGATCGAGCTCGACGTCGAGGACCCGGCGCAGCTCCCGGCGATGTGCGAGCAGCTGCTCGCGAACCCGCTGGTGGAGGACTACGACATACAGCGGCCGGATGCCGATGAACAGTCTCAGAACGTGGGTCCGGATGACCCACGGGGCATTTCCTCAGGGTCCGGCAGCACGTGAAGTTCGGCGTAGTCCAGTTTCCCGGCTCCTGCGACGAGCGCGATGCGGTCGCCGCCGCCGCCCGGGTCGGCGACGCCGTGCTGCTGTGGCATCGCGACCGGGACCTGCGCGGCGTCGACGCGGTGATCGTGCCCGGCGGGTTCTCCTACGGCGACTACCTGCGCGCCGGCGCGCTCGCGCGCTTCTCGCCGATCATGGGCGAGGTCGAGCGCTTCGCCCGCCACGGTGGGCTCGTGCTGGGCATCTGCAACGGCTTCCAGGTGCTGTGCGAGGCAGCCCTGCTGCCCGGCGCGCTGCTGCCGAACACGTCGCTGCGCTTCGTCTGCCGCCAGGTCGACCTGGTCGTGGTCAATGCGCACACGAATTGGACGCGGGCATGCGCGCGCGGCGACCGGCTGTCGATTCCGGCCAAGCACCAGACCGGGCGCTACTGGGCGCCCGACCCCGTGCTCGACGAGCTCGAGGCGAACGACCAGGTCGTGCTGCGCTACGCGACCGGCAACGGCTTCAACGGCTCCGCGCGTGACATCGCGGGGGTCAGCAACAAGGCCGGGAACGTGGTCGGTCTGATGCCGCACCCGGAGCACGCGGTCGACCCGCTGACGGGCTCCGCCGACGGCCTGGCGCTGTTCGAGTCGGCCGCGCTGGTCGCCGCATACCCAACCGGCTTCGCCGGCGGGCACACGTGAGCCGCCACACCGAGCTCGGGCTGACGGACGGCGAGTATGCGCGGATCGTCGAGCTGACCGGCCGCGACCCCAACGAGGTCGAGCTCGCGATGTTCAGCCTGATGTGGTCGGAGCACTGCGGCTACAAGCACTCGCGTCGGCTGCTGAAGTCGCTCCCGACGGAGGGCCCGCGCGTCGTCATGGGGCCGGGCGAGAACGCGGGCGCCGTCGACGTCGGCGGCGGGCTCGCGTGCGCCTTCAAAGTCGAGTCGCACAACCACCCGAGCGCGGTCGAGCCGTTCCAGGGCGCGGCGACCGGCGTCGGCGGGATCCTGCGTGACGTGTTCGCCGTCGGCGCCCGCCCGATCGCGGTGCTCGACTCCCTGCGCTTCGGCGAGCCGGGCGAGTCCGCCCGCTCGCGCTACCTGCTCGAGCACGCGGTCGCCGGCATCGGTCACTACGGCAACTCGATCGGCGTCGCGACCGTCGGCGGCGAGATCTACTTCGAGTCCGCCTACGAGCAGAACTGCCTCGTCAACGTGATGTGCCTCGGCCTGATCGAGACCGAGGGGCTGATCCGCTCGGCCGCCGCGGGCGTCGGCAACGTGGTCGTGCTGTTCGGGGCGCGCACTGGCCGCGACGGGATCGGCGGCGCGTCGGTGCTCGCCTCGGCGGAGCTCGGCGACGCCGACTCGGCCATGCGCCCGACCGTGCAGATCGGCGACCCCTTCGAGGAGGCGAAGCTGCTCGAGTGCTCGCTCGAGCTGCTCGGGCGCGGGCTGCTCGTGTCGCTTCAGGATCTCGGCGCGGCCGGGCTGACGTCCGCCGCCGCGGAGATGGCCGCGAAGGGCGCGGTCGGGCTCGACCTCGACCTCGCCACGGTGCCGCTGCGCGAGGCGGGCATGGAGCCCTTCGAGATCATGATCTCCGAGTCGCAGGAGCGGATGCTCTGCGTCGTCGAGCCCGAGAAGCTGCAGCCGGTTCTGGACCTGTGCGCGAAGTGGGAGGTGCTCGCGACGGCGATCGGCGTGGTGACCGATCGCGGGCGGCTGCGCACGCTGGTCGGCGATGCGGTCGCCGGCGACGTCCCCGTGACCGCGCTGGTCGACGAGTGCCCGGCCTACGACCTCGCGCCGGCCGCTCCGGCCTCCTCGATCTACGAGCCGCCTTCGCGGCTGCTGGAGGACGCGACCGGCGCGGACGAGACGCTGCTGGCGCTGCTCGGGTCGGCCAACCTCGCGTCGCGCCGGCCGGTGTTCGAGCAGTACGACTGCCTGGTAGGCGCGCGCACCGCGCGCCGGCCCGAGCAGGCCGACGCAGCGGTGCTCCTGCTCGACGCAGACGGGGACGGCCGCCGGCCCGCGCTCGCGGTCTCGATCGACGGCAACGGCCGGCGCGTGGCCTGCGACCCCTATCGCGGCACCGTCGAGGCGGTGCTGGAGTGCTCGGCCAACCTCGCCTGCGTGGGCGCCGAGCCGCTCGGGCTCACCAACTGCCTCAATTTCGGCAACCCGGAGAAGCCCCACATCGCCTGGCAGCTGAGCCGCGCGGTCGCCGGACTCGGGGATGCCTGCCGCGCGCTCGGCGTGCCGGT
>DASQMT010000067.1:0-6889 GCA_035645355.1 Solirubrobacteraceae bacterium
CACCCCACTGGTCGAGCTTCGGCGCGGCGACCCTGACAGTGCCCGAGCTCGCGCTGGCGCGCCGCGGCGGCGACGTGCGCCTCACCGTCGCGGTGCTGGCGGCGCCCGACGACATGGCGGAGGAGCTGGTCGGACGAGTCGAGCGCCGGCTCGCCGCCACGCGCGAGCAGCCGCTGCCGCTGCTGGACCCGGCGCCGGCCGGGCGTTTCCGGATCGCCTCGACGGCGCCGCCTGAGCACTACGAGGCGGCCGTCGCCCGCGCGGTCGAGCGGATCGAGGCCGGCGCGTTCGAGAAGATCGTGCTGGCGCGCGAAGTCGCGGTGCACGCGCCTGCGCCGCACGACGCGGCGGCGGTCTTCGGCGTCCTGCGCGCCGGCTTCGGCTCCTGCTTCGTGTTCTGCGCCGGCCGCGGCGATGCCGCCTTCGTCGGCGCCTCACCGGAGCTGCTCGTGCGCCGCGAGGGCCTGCGCGCGTCGACCGTCGCGCTCGCGGGCTCGACGCGCCGCTCCGCCGATCCCGCGGTCGACGCGCACCTCGGCGAGCAGCTGCTGCGGTCCGAGAAGGACCGCGAGGAGCAGGCGATCGTGACGCGCCGGATCGCGCGCGCGCTCAAGCCGCTGAGCGTCTGGGTGGCCGCGCCCGACGAGCCCGGGATCGTGCGGGTCGCGAACATCCAGCACCTGGCGACTCCGATCCGCGCCCAGCTGACGCAGCCGCTCAGCGTGCTCGAGCTCGCGGGGCTGCTGCATCCGACGCCAGCCGTCGGCGGCGAGCCGCATGCCGCGGCGGCGCCGCTGATCCCCGCGTTCGAGGGCCTGGACCGCGGCTGGTACGCGGGTCCGGTCGGATGGACGGACGCCAACGAGGACGGCGAGTTCTGCGTCGCTCTGCGCTGCGCGCTGCTGCGCGGCGCCGAGGCGCGGCTATACGCCGGCGTCGGGGTCGTCCGCGATTCGGACCCGACCGCGGAGCTGGCCGAGACCGAGGTCAAGCTCGGGGCGCTGCTGCCGGTCCTGTCGGGTTAGCTCCGTCGCTTGCGCCAGACCTCGAGCACCTCGCGCACGGTCGCCGTGCGGTAGGAGATGCGCGAGTCCAGCGGGCGAACGATCAGCTCGTAACGGCCCGACTCGAGCTGCTCGAGCTCCGTCACGAGTGCATGGAAGCGGCGCCCCTTCTTGTCGACGAGCACGATGTCCCCGGCGCCGATGCCCTTCGACGTCTGGCGCTGCGGTTCCGCCGGCGGTGTGGCCGCGCCGGGCAGCTCGATCAGTCGCTCCTGTGCCATCGCCCGCGCAAGCTAGACGGCGACCCGGACGGCCTCCCACACGCGCGCGTGCAGCGCGACGTTCTGGGCGCGCTCGGTGCGCACCGAGATCAGCGTCGGGCGCTCTCCGGCGAGCGCGCGGTCGAGTGCGGCATTCAGCTCGGCCGGCGTCGAGGCGGGCACGTGCGCGAGGCCGTAGAGCGCCGCGGCATGGGAGAAGTCGAGCCCGTGGGGCGTCGCGACGTGGCGCTCGAAGTCGTCGCCCTCGGAGGCCACGGGCAGGAAATCGAAGATCCCGCCGCCGTCGTTGTGGAGCAGCACGATCACGAGCGGCAGGCCCAGCCGGCCGGCTGCGAGGAGACCGCCGACATCGTGCGCCAGCGCGACGTCGCCGATCAGCAGTACGACGGGACCGGGCGTTCCGGCGGCGACCCCGAAAGCGGTCGACACGGTCCCGTCGATCCCGTTGGCGCCGCGGTTGGAGAGCACGCGCGGCGGGTCGGAGCGCACGGGGAAGAAGGTCTCGACGTCGCGGACGGGCATCGAGGACGCCACCACGAGCGTCGCGCCGGACGGCAGCCGCGCGCCCAGCTCGGCGGCCACGCGCGGCTCGCTCAGCTCGCTCAGCGTCGCCGCGATGGCGCCGGCCGCGGCGCGATCCGCCGCGCTCCACTCCGTCCTCAGCCACTCGCCGCCGTCGCCGGCCGGAAGGCGCTCGGCGAGCGCGTCGAGCAGCGCCCGCGGATCGGCGTCGAGCAGCAGCGCCGCCACCCCCGCGGGGTCCTGCCAGGCGTTCTCGTGGTCGACCGCGATCTGCAGCGTCGCCGCATCGAGCCCTTGCAGCCACTGGCGCAGCGGCTTGGACGTCGGCAGGTCGCCGACGCGCAGCACGAGCTGCGGTGTGCGCGATTCGGCCCAGGCGCGATCGCGCAGCAGTGCGTCATAATGGGCGATCGCGTTCGGGCCGCGGCGCGCGCCGGAGGTCGGCTCGGCGAGGAGCGGCAGCCCGGCGTGCTCCGCGAAGCGTGCCAGTGCTGGGCCGAGCTGGAGATCGCGCTCCGCACGGCCGGCCACGACCACCGCGCGCGGACGGCGCTCGAGCTCGCGCGCCAGCTCGTCCAGCGCCACGCCCTCCGGCACGGTGGTGGACGCGCTCCGCGTGACCCACGGCCGCCCCTCGGGCCGCCCGCCGCCGCCCGGCTCCTCGGCCGGCAGCGGCTCGGCGAGCACCAGCGGCTCCCGCAGCGAGAAGTTCAGGTGCACCGGACCCGGGCGACCCCCGAGTGCGGTCCAGTAGGCGCGGCAGGCGAGTCCGCGCAGCCAGCGCAGCCGCTCAGGCGTCGCCGGGTGGTCGTCGACCTCGCGGAACCACTTGGCGGCACTGCCGTAGAGCTTGAGCTGGTCGATCGTCTGGCCTGCGCCGACGTCGCGCAGCTCCGGCGGGCGGTCGGCGGTCAGCACGATCAGCGGCACGCGCGCCTCGTGCGCCTCGAAGACGGCCGGCGCGTAATTGGCGGCCGCGGTCCCCGACGTGCACGCGAGCGCGACCGGGCGACCGCCCGCCTTCGCCAGCCCGAGCGCGAAGAAGCCGCCGCAGCGCTCGTCGATGTGCGAGGTCGAGCGGAGCCGCGGCTCGCGCACGAGCGACAGCACGAGCGGCGTCGAGCGCGAGCCGGGGGAGGTGCAGGCGTCGCGCAGGCCGCAGCGCGCGAGCTCGTCGACGAACGCGCGCAGGTTCAGGTAGGTGTCAAGCGCTGTCATGGTTCGAGGGTGCGATGCCCGCCGAGCTGATCCTCCTGCACGGATTCACCCAGACCGGGCGGAGCTGGCAGCCGGTGCTGCATGCGCTTGCGGGACGGTACCGGGCGCTCGCGCCGGACCTGCCGGGCCATGGCGACTTCGCCGCCCGCCGGCCCGCGTCGTTCGCCGCCTGCGACGCCTATCTGAGCACGCTCACCGGCGATCGGATCACGCTGGCCGGCTACTCGATGGGCGGCCGCGTCGCGCTGCACGCCGCACTCGGACTGGGGGCTCGCCTGCAACGGCTCGTGCTGATCGGGGCCCGCCCCGGGCTGGCGGACGCCGCCGAGCGCCGCGCGCGGGCGGCCGCCGACGCGGCGCTCGCCGACCGCATCCAGGCGGTCGGCCTCGAGGCGTTCGTGCGCGAGTGGGGCGCGCAGCCGCTGTTCGCCGGCGTGCCGCGCGGCGTCGCCGCGCTTGCCCACGCCGACCGGATGCGCAACACCGCCGATGGCCTCGCTGCGGCGCTGCGCGGGCTGGGAACCGGCGTCATGCCGCCGCTCTGGGATCGCCTGGGCGAGCTCGGGATGGCGGTCGATCTTGTCGTCGGCGAGCGCGATGCGAAGTTCCGGGCGATCGCCGAGCGCATGCAGGTCGTGCTGCCCGATGCGCGGCTCCACGTCGTGCCGGGCGCCGGTCACGCCGTGCAGCTCGAGGCGCCCGAGGCGGTCGCGGAGCTGCTGCGCTGATGGCGGGCCGGGCCGTACATCAAGGTGGATGATGCTTTGTATGCGGCAGGCGCATACAACACATCAGTCACCTCACGCAACCGGGGGACGGCTCGGCGGTGGCCGCCAGGACCTGGGACCCTCTCCTCGATCGCCGCGGTTCACGGCGCCTGTGCTCCCAACAGGCCCGGGCCGAGCGGCACGGCGATGCAGCCGGCGCGCGGTGCCAGCACGCCCTCGAACCCGGAGAACGACCCCAGCGTCGCCAGCCCGCAGTGTGCGACCGGCCCGGATGCCGCCAGCGCCGCAGCGACGTGCACCCCCGCGGCGACGCCCAGCGGTCCGTCGAACGTCGACGCGACATAGACCGCGCTCCCCGCCGCACGCGCGGCCTCGGCGTCACGCAGCACGCCCGTGATCCCGCCGCAGCGGGCGATCTTGAGGCAGACCGCCTCGGTCGCCCCAGAGCCGGCCGCGCCCGGCTCCGCGGCCGTCTCGTCCATCGCCAGCGGCACGGGAGAGACAGCTTGCAGGGCCCGCAGCTCCTCGATCCCGCCGAGCGGCTCCTCGGCGTACTCGAGACCGGCCGGGGCGAGCGCGATCAGATGAGCGAGCGCCTCGTCGACGGACGACCAGGCGCCGTTGGCGTCGACGCGGATCGCGATCGCCGGACCGAGCGCCGCCCGCACCGCGGCGACCCGCCCCGGGTCGTCCCCGATCCCGACCTTGAGCTTCACGCAGCCGAACCCGGCGCGCGCGGCCGCGGGCGCCTCGGCCGCCGCTCCCGCGCGGTCCTCGGCGCCGAGCGTCGCGTTGACGGCGACCGAGGTGGCCGCGCCGGGGGCGAGCAGCGACGCCACCGATCTTCCGGCGCGCCGGCCGGCACGGTCCCAGAGCGCCAGGTCGATCGCGGCCAGCGCCTGGGCCAGCGGCCGCTCGGCGGCGCATGCGGCCAGCAGCGCGTCGTGACCGGCACCCGCATCGGCAGCGGCGAGCACAGACCCGTACGCCTGCAGCGCCGCGGCGACCGCCGCGAGCGGCACCCCGTCGTAGGGCTCGAGCGGCGCCGCCTCGCCGACGCCGAAGTCGCCGGCGTCCCACTCCAGCCGGACCCGCAACACCAGGCGTTCCCGCAGCACGCCCCAGGCCGCGACCACCGGCTGCCGCAGCGCGAGTCGCACTGGCGTGACCTCGAGCCGTGGCACCGTCAGCTCGCGAGCAGGCCGGCGGCGAGCAGCACGCAGAACACGAGCTGCAGCCGGCCTGTGCCGGCCAGCGCACCGTTCAGCGACGGACCGTCGGTGCGCGTGCGCACGACGCGCACGAGCGGGACGGCGAGCGGCAGCGCAAGCCAGCTCAGCAGCAGCCAGGGGGAGAGGGAGCCGAGCAGCCACGGCAGCGGGGAGGCGATGAACGCGCCGGCGAGCATCGCGGCGAACAGTCCGCGCGCGCGATCGCGTCCGAGCCGCACCGCCAGCGTCCGCTTGCCCGCGCGCCGGTCGGTCTCGAGGTCGCGCACGTTGTTGACGACCAGGATCGCGCTCGCCAGCAGCCCGACCGGCACCGCCAGCACGAGCGCCTCCCAGGCCAGCTCCTCCGTCTGCGCGAAGTAGGAGCCGGCGACCGCGACGACACCGAAGAACAGGAACACGAACACCTCGCCGAGTCCCTCGTAGCCGTACGGCCTCGGACCGCCCGTGTAGAGCACGCCGGCGAGGATCGAGGCCGCGCCGACGAGCAGCAGCTCCCAACCGGCGGTCGCGATCAGGTATGTCCCCGCGAGCACGGCGACGGCGAACGCCGCGTAGGTCGCGATCAGCACCTGGCGCGGCGGCACGAGCCCGCCCGCGGTCACGCGCACCGGGCCGAGCCGGTCCTCGGTGTCGGCGCCGCGGCGGGCGTCGGAGTAGTCGTTGGAGAGGTTCGTCCCGACCTGGATGAAGAGCGCTCCGGTGAGCGCGGCGAGGAACGTCAGCGGCTTGAACGTGCCGCCCGTCGCCGCCAGCGCCGTGCCGACGAGCACCGGCGCGACGGCGGCCGGGAGCGTCCGTGGCCGCGCTGCCATCAGCCAGATGCGGGTGGCCGAGGCCCGCTCGGTGTCGCTCACGGCCGCTTCGGGAACCGCGAGAAGTCGGGCGCGCGCTTCTCCTTGTACGCGTCGCGGCCCTCCTGCGCTTCCTCGCTGCCGTAGAACAGGAGGTTGGCGTCGTGCGCGAGTTGCTGGATACCCGCGTAACCGTCCTCGTGCGCGTTGAAGCTGGCCTTGGCGAGCCGCAGCGCGAAGGGGGAGAGGGCGAGCATCTCGCGGCACCAGGCGAGCGTCTCCTGCTCCAGGCGCGCAAGCGGGACGACCGTGTTGACCAGCCCCATCGCGAGCGCCTCGGCGGCGTCGTACTGGCGGCACAGGAACCACAGCTCCTTCGCCTTCTTGGGGCCGACGAGATCGCGCAGGAGGCTGGCGCCGTAGCCGCCGTCCCAGGAGCCGACGCGCGGGCCCGACTGGCCGAAGCGGGCGTTGTCGGCTGCGATCGTGAGATCGCACACGAGGTGCAGGATGTGCCCGCCGCCGATCGCGTAGCCGGCCACCATCGCGACGACGGGCTTGGGCAGGCGCCGGATCTGGAGGTGCAGGTCGGTGACGTGGAAGCGCCCGACCGAAGCTCCCTCGGCGACGTAGCCGCTGTCGCCGCGCACGCGCTGGTCGCCTCCCGAGCAGAAGGCGAGCGGTCCCTCGCCGGTCAGCACGACGACGCCGACGGAGGTGTCCTCACGCGCGTGCTCCAGCGCCTGCGCCATCTCGACCACCGTCTGTGGGCGGAAGGCGTTGCGCACCTCCGGCCGGTCGATCGTGATCTTCGCAATGCCGTCGCCTGAGAGCTCGTACCTAATGTCGGCGAAGTCCGCGGCCGATGTCCAGCTTACGAGCACGGCGCCTGAGACTAGCCTCTCGCCACCCCCATGGATTTCGGACACTGGCTGTCAGGTGCCGCCGGGCGCCACCCCGACCGCGTCGCCGCCGAGGCGCCCGGCGAGTCGGTCACCTACCGGGAGCTGCTGCGCCGGGCGGTGCGCGTCGCCGGCGCGCTGCACGCGCGCGGGGTGCACCGGGGCGACCGTGTGGCGCTGACGCTGGACCCCGGGCTCGCATTCGTAGAGG
>DASQMT010000068.1:0-1891 GCA_035645355.1 Solirubrobacteraceae bacterium
CGAGCAGCGTCGCCTCGACGGCGACGAAGGCGCGGAAGAACGGAAAGTACGCGAGCGCGCGCCGCAGCCGGCGCAGCGGCGAGGCGCGCGGCGCCGACGCGGCGGCCGTGTCCTCGAGCGGCGGCCTGCCGGACTCCGCGCGCGCGACGTGCACGAGCACGATCTCCATCCGCACGAGCAGCGCGAGCACGGCGGCGAGCAGCCCCAGCGACGTGTAGCCGCCGAGCTCGTGCCAGCCGCCGTCGGCGCGGATCCCGAGCGCGATCGGCAGCGCCGACTCGGTCACGAAGTGCGCGAAGCGGTCGAGGTAGATCCCGGCCGGCGAGAAGCTCTGCCGCCAGCGCGCCAGCTCGCCGTCGACGCAGTCGAGCAGGATCTGGGCCTGGATCAGCAGCGCCGCGGCGAGCGCGGCGAGCACGCCCGGCAGCGTCAGGACCCCGGCGGCGAGCAGCCCGACGGCGACCATCGCCCACGTGACCGCGTTCGGCGTCACGCGCGTCGGCAGCATCCGGCGCGTCACGTAGGGCGACAGCCGGCGCACGTAGAGCCGCCCGGCCCAGTGCTCGCCGCTGTTGCGCGCGAACAGCGACTCGGGCTGCGTCGCTGCGCGCAGCTCAGCGATCGAAGGCGTCGACGAAGCCGCGTACACGCTCGCTCACCCCCTGCTCGTCGAGCGCGAGGTGCTCGAGCACGGTGAAGCGGTCAGGCCGGGTCCCCGGCGCGTGCAGCACCGCCTTCATGAACTGCTCGTCGCTCAGCCCTAGATCGGCGGGCAGCCGCGGCAGTGAATGGCGCTCCAGGCAGTGGTCGACGGCGGCGGCCATCGCGTCGTCGCCGCGCAGATACGACGTGAAGAGCGTCGCCGCGCCGGCCAGCTCGCCGTGGCGCGCGGTGCCGGGATAGAGATGGTCGATCGCGTGCAGGATCTCGTGGTCGGCGCCGCTGCAGGGGCGGCTCGAGCCGGCGGTCGTCATCGCCAGGCCCGACAGCACGAGCGCCTCCGCCAGGGCGACCAGGAAGTCCTCGTCGTCGATCCCGTCCGTGCGGTGCAGGATCGCCTTGGCGGCGGTCTGCGCGAACGTCACCGCAAGGCCGTCGACCGGCTCTCCGCGCTCCCGGCCCGCCAGCCGCCAGTCGGCGATCGCCGACAGGTTGGAGATCACGTCGCCGATCCCCGAGCGGCGCATGCCGGGGTCCGAGCGGCGCACGTAGTCGAGGTCGACGACCAGCGCGATCGGCATCTGGACGCCGTAGGAGCCCTTCCGGCCACCCTCCTCCAGCGATGCGACGGGCGAGGCGATGCCGTCGTGCGCGAGGCTGGTGGCGACCGCGACCATCGGCAGGCCGCTGAGCGTCGAGGCGAGCTTGGAGACGTCGAGGGTGCGGCCGCCGCCGATCCCTACCAGCGCGTCGTAGAAGCCGCCGCGCAGCCGCCGCGCCAGCGCGTTGGCCTCGTCGACGCCGCCGTCGGCGAGCGTCCAGATGTCGGCGTTCTCGAGCTCGGGCCGCAGCGTCTCGGCGATCTCCTCGCCGATCCCCGGCCCGACCACGACCGCGACGTGCCCGCCGACCGAGATGCGCCGGTCCGCCAGCAGCGGCGCAAGCTGCGCCACCGCGCCCGGTCCGATGTCGACGAACAGCGGCGCCCCGATCATGCGCGTCAACAGCGGCAAGCGATCTCCCGTGCGCGCGCGAGGTCGGCGTGGTCGTCGACCTCGGCCCAGTCGACCGCGCCGATCGGCGCGACGCCGACGTGGCCGCCGCGATCGGCGTACTCCTGGAACCCGTCCTCGTAGTAGAGCTGCGGATCGCGCTGGAAGGTCGCCTCGAGCGCGCCGGCGAGCCGCTCGGCCGCGGCCGGCTCGATCAGCCCTAAGCCGATGTACTCGCC
>DASQMT010000069.1:0-3505 GCA_035645355.1 Solirubrobacteraceae bacterium
GGTCGAGCGTGGGCGCCGTTCCGTCACGGGGACCGTCGCTGCCGCCCGGCATGCGCTCGGGCACATCGTCGCGCTCAACCTGGGCGGCGGCACGCACCATGCGGGCCATGCCTTCGCGCGCGGCTACTGCCTCTTCAACGACGTCGGGGTCGCGGTCGCGGCGCTGCGGCGCGACGGGCTCGCCGAGCGTGTGCTCGTGGTCGACTGCGACGTGCATCAGGGCGACGGCAGCGCCGACATCTTCGCGTCCGACCCGCGTACGTTCACGCTGTCGCTGCACGGCGCGCGCAACTACCCGTTCACGCGCGTGGCGTCGGATCTCGACGTCGACATCGCCTCGGGGACCGGCGACGCGCCCTACCTACGCGCGCTCGAGGAGGCGCTCGCGCAGGCGCTCGAGCGCGCGCGACCGGACTTCGCGTTCTACCTTGCGGGCGCGGATCCCTGGGAGGGTGACCGGCTGGGTCGGCTCGCGTTGTCGAAGGCGGGATTGAGAGCGCGCGACGCGCTGGCGCTCGACACGCTGATCGGCGCCGGGGCGGCGGTCTGCGTCGTGCTCGCGGGCGGCTACGCCGACGACGTCCGCGACACCGTCGACATCAACGTCGCGACTGCAGCGTCGGTCGCGGCTCGGGCGCGCGCTACGGATTCCGGTCGCGGAGTGTCCCCGAATCGCCTTTCCGAATCCACCCCGACGGTCTACCCTTGAGCGCACGCGAGCTTCTAAAGGTTCGGGGCGAGGCGGTCCCAGGCCAATCCGCAGGGACGGGCCATGCGACCGCCGACCTCTAGGACAGCCGCCACCCCTCCCTTCCCCCGGTGCCGAAGGCACGATGCCACCGGCGCCGGGGTGGCGGCACCGCTACCGTCTCTCGCGCAGCCGGGGGCGTGGTGCTAACGGGAACACGCCGGCCTTGCATGCCGGAGTTAGGGGTTCGATTCCCCTCGCCTCCATCACCGTCGCCGGGGCGGCGCGGGCGCACCGGGGCAGGAGAGCCCGCGCCGCCTGGTCCGGCGGTCGCCTCGTGAGAGGCGAGCCGGTCGGCTTCCCCCGTTCCTGGGATACGCCGGCCTGATCTCAGATCGGCGCGCGCGCGCCACTGGTCAAGCGGCCGAGCGCCGCTTCGATCAGGTGTCCAGTGCGGGCGCTAGCTATCGAAGTCGAAGTCGCGCGGCGGCTTCTGCTCGAACCAGAGCCGTTCGTGCTCTGGAGTCTCCTGGAGGAACTCGGGCGTCTCCTCGAGCACGTCCTCCTCGGGGCCGGGCTCCGGCGGCGCCGCGGCTGGGGGCTCGGCCTCCGGCGGCGTGAACTCGGCGGTCCGCTGGCTCGCGACGGAGGCGATCGGGTCGTCGTCCTCCAGCCAGGTGTCGCCAGCGGGCTCCTCGGGCGTCACCGCTGCGACCTCGTCGGCCGGCTCCTCGGCTGCCTCGGGCGACTCGGGGGCGGTCTCGGCGCGGCGCGGATCGCCCAGCGCCTCGTCCTCCTGGCGCGCGACCTCGTCGAGGTCGGCCCCGCGGCGGCGCTTGAGCTCCAGATGCTCGCGGATGGCGTCGTCGAGCAGTCCCATCAGACCTCCGAAAGCCTACTCCGCCTTGACCGTGCGGTTCTTGCCGGAGCGTTTCGCCCGGTAGAGCGCGGCATCGGCGGCGGCGACGAGCGCATCCTTGTCGATGCGCGCGGAATGCGGTAGCGAGGCCGCCCCGAAAGAGGCGGTCACGCGCAGCTTCCCGGAGCCGTCGAGCAGGTCGATGTCGAGCCCCTCGATCCGGTGCCGGGCACGCTCCGCGAACTCGTAGGCCCCCTCGAGCCCGGTCTGGGGAAGCGCGACCGCCATCTCCTCGCCGCCGTAGCGCGCCGGCTCGTCGATTTCACGCGAGCACTCGCGTAGCGCGTGCGCGACCTCGCGCAGGACGAGATCCCCCTGGAGGTGGCCGTAGGTGTCGTTGACGAGCTTGAAGTCGTCGATGTCGAGCATGATCAGCCCCAGCTCCTGACCGAAGCGCCGCGTCCGCTCGACCTCGGCGGTCATCACCTCCTGGAAGCGGCGGTGGTTGAACAATCCGGTCAGCTCGTCCGTGACGGCCTGGCGCTGGATCGTCTCGTGCAGGTCGGCGTTCTCGATCGAGATCGCCGCCTGGTTCGTCAGGTACTCGAACAGCTCGCGCTCGCTCTGGGAGAACGGTTTGTCGAGCCGGGCGATCGAGACGACGCCGAGCGCGCCGGCGTCCGGCTCGGAGGCCACGAGCGGCCGCGCGAGCGCGTTCGTGCCGGCGATCTTCGTCTCGGCCGCCGCGGCGCCCTTCAGCGCGGCGTGCTCGGCTGCCTGCACTGCCGCCAGGTACGGCGCGACGTCACCGGCCCGCGCCGCCTCGGCCAGCGTGCCGTTCGTGCCGCGGCGCATCACCACGCGGCCGCAGTCGGCGCCGACGCCGTCGACCGCCGTCTTCACGACGATTCCCAGTACCGCATCTCGATCTAGCCCGGTGCCGATCGACTCGCCGACGCGGCGGACGTTCTCCTGCAACCGCGCGCGCTCGAGCTGCAGGTCGGCGAGCCGGCCTTCGAGCTGGCGCGCCATCGAGTTGAACTCTGTGCCCAGCTCTGCGAACTCGTCCTTGCCCTCGACCGGCACCTGGACCGAGAAGTCACCCGCGCCGATGCTGCGCGCGCCTGCCAGCAGCCGCCCGATCTGGGCCTGCAGGGAGCGTGCGGCCACGAGCGCGAACGCGAGCGCGCAAATCAGGAACGCGGCCAGGATCAGGACGATCAACAGCGTGTTGCCGGAGATCGCGTCGTCGAGCTCGTCTTCGGGCTGGAGCACACGCACACCGAACGCCGTGTCGTCGAAGCCGGCCAGATCGAGCGCAGCGATGCGGTAGCGCTCCCCGTCGAGCTCGGCGTCGCCCTGCCTCGGCAGGGCGGCGGCGGACTCGGCCTCGAGGGTTCCGGCCAGCACCCGGTCGTCCTCGGTCAACAGCACCTCCAGGCCCGTGACGCGACCCACCGCCTGGGCGAAGTCCTCCGCCGTGGTGACCGCCAGCCGCATCTGGCCGGCCGGTCGCCCGTCCGCGTCGAGGATCCGCGTGACCGCCGGGGCGACCGCCTCGCCGCCGCCCGCCTCGACGGGCTGCCCGTCGGCGAGCTCCAGCTGGACGCGGACAGCGCCGCCACGCCGGGCGAGCGCCTCTAGGCGGTCCTGCAACGCGGCGCGGTCACCCTCGCGGATCGCGACCGCGAGTTGCTCGTCCGTGGCGACCGTGCCCGACACGATCCGCGCCCGCTCCCGCGACTCGCCATAGAGGCCGGCGGCGGCGGTCATCGCCCGCTCGAGCACGGCGTCGGACTGCTCGCGCTCGGAACCGCGCACGATCAGGATGCCGACGAGCGTGAGCGCCAGCACCGGCAGGATCACGAGCAGGATGAAGAAGAAGGTGAGGCGGTTGCGGAAGCTCACGTGCGTCCCCTGCGGCCAGCCTACGGATCGCGGCGGGGAGCGTCACCTGG
>DASQMT010000070.1:0-11319 GCA_035645355.1 Solirubrobacteraceae bacterium
ACCTGCTCGGTCACCTTCTGGCCCATCAGGTGGCCGCCGAGGCCGACCTTGCATCCCTGGCCGATGAAGAACTCGGCGGCGTCGGCGAGCATCAGGTGGTGCGGGTTGAATCCGTACCGGCTCTGGATCACCTGGTAGTACCACTTCGTGGAGAGGTCGCGCTCGGGCGGGATCATCCCGCCCTCGCCCGAGCAGGTCGCCGTGCCGGCCATCGAGGCGCCCTTGGCCAGCGCCATCTTCGCCTCGATCGAGAGCGCGCCGAAGCTCATGCCGGTGATGTAGACCGGGATGTCGAGCTCGATCGGCTTCTGCGCGAAGCGGGCGCCGAGCACCGTCCGCGTGTCGCACTTCTCGCGGTAGCCCTCGATCACGAAGCGCGTGAGCGTGCCCGGCATGAACACGAGCTCGTCCCAGTGCGGGATCTTCTTGAACATCGAGAAGCCGCGCATGCGGTAGCGGCCGAGCTCGGCCTTCATGTGGATGTCGTTGATGACCTCGGGCGTGAAGATCTTCGAGCGCCCGAGGACCGTGCGCTTGGAGGGCGCGGTCTCGTCCGATTTCGCCGCGCCGATCTGGTTGTCGGCGGGCACAGCCAGGTCGTGCTGCGGTTCAGCCATGTGTGCTCCTGCCTAGAGGACGAGCTTGCGCTCGGACGGCTCGAGGTTGTCGTAGTTGTAGAGCTGCTTGCCGCAGACGAACTTCTGCAGCTCGGGCGGGTCGCCCAGCCCGTAGATCGCGAACTTGCGCGCGATGAACTCGGTGTCGGCGTCGCTCCACTCGCCGGGGACGCAGTCGACGCCGAGCGCCTTGACCTTGCCGCCGACGTAGATCTCGCCGTCGTACATGGAGTCGCCGAGGCCGGGCCCGACGTCGCCGAGCAGGATCTGGCGGCCGCGCTGCATCATGAAGCCCGTCATCGAGCCGGCGTCGCCGAGCACGATCACGGTGCCGCCCTTCTGGTCGATCCCCGTGCGCGCGCCGACGCGGCCGCGCACGAGCACGTCGCCGCCGCGGATAGCGGCCGCGGTGAGCGAGCCGGCGTTGCCGTCGACGACCACGACGCCGCTCATCATGTTCTCGCACGCCGACCAGCCGACCCGCCCGCGGACGTGCACCTCGGGCCCGTCGATCAGGCCGAGACCGAAGTAGCCGAGCGAGCCGTCGAAGGTGATCTTGCAGCGCTGCAGGATGCCGACGCCGAGCGAGTGGCGCGCGCCCGGGTTGAGGATCGTGACGTCACGGACCCCCTCCTGGTAGATCAGCCGCCGCAGCTCGGCGTTGACCTTGCGCGTGGTGAGGTTGCGCGCGTCGAACTGCGCGCTGTCGCCATCGATCTCGGCGATTCCGGGCGCGCTGCCGTCGACCTCGACGAGCCCGCGCGCGTCGTAGGTCAGCGCATCCACACCATCACCTCTCCCTCGAACGGGTCGTACGTGTCGATCTCGTGGTCGACGATCGCCCGGATGGCGATCTCCTCCGAGGCCAGGGCGACCATGTCGTCGGCCTCGTAGAGCACGAGCGGCTTGGCGGCCAGCTCGTCCTTGGCCATGCCGAGCGCCTCGCCCGTCACGCAGATGTATGTGAACACGCCGTCGAGCTCCTCGAGGCTCTGACGCATCGCGTCCTCGAGGTCGGCGCCCTCGGACATCCGCTCGGCGAGGTAGACGGCGATGATCTCGGAGTCGCACTCGGACTGGAAGCGGTGCCCGGAGCGCTCGAGCCGGCGCTTCCACTCGTGGTAGTTGGTCAGCTGGCCGTTGTGCACGACGGCGATGTCGGAGAACGGATACGCCCAGTAGGGATGGGCACCGGAGATGTCGACGTCTGACTCGGTCGCCATGCGCACGTGCCCGATCGCGTGCGTGCCCTCGAGCCCGGCGAGCTTGTACTGGGCCGCGACCGACTCGGCGTCGCCGAGATCCTTGATGATCTGCAGCGAGTGCCCGAGCGAGAGCACCTCGGCGCCGCGAACGTCCTCGACGCGGTCAGCCAGCGTCTTGAGGTCGCCATCGTAGGCGAAGTGCGCCTCGAAGGCATACTCCGTGGCGTCCTCGGTGCGGTAGACCGTGGCCCCGAGGTGTGCGAGCCGCCGCTCGATCTCGGCCTTGTTGCGCGCGAGCCGGCCCTGGAACTCGTAGTCGCGCGGGGTGTTGGCGTCGGCCAGCTTGACGCGCATGACCCATTCCTCGGTCGGCGTGCCGTAGAGCGCGTAACCCGTCGAGTCCGGCCCGCGATGCTTCATCGACTGCAGCATCCGGGTCATCTCGGACCCGATCTCGCGCTCCCCGTTGCGGCTGATGATGCCCGCGATGCCGCACACTACGGCAGCACCTCCAGGTACTCGTCGCGCTCCCAGTCGGTCACCGCGGCGAGGTAGCGCTCCCACTCGTCGCGCTTGTAGTGGTTGAACACCTGGTACAGGCGGCCGGGCATGGCGCTCTTGATGAGCTCGTCGGCCGCCAAGGCATCGAGCGCGGCGCCGAGCGAGTCGGGCACTTTCTCGATCTCGACGCCCTGCTGGAGCAGGTCGTAGGTGTTGCCCTGCTGCGGCTCGCCCGGGTCGATTTGGTTGCGGATGCCGTCCAGGCCGGCTACGAGCAGCGCGGCGGTCGTCAGGTAGGGGTTGCTCGACGAGTCCACGCCGCGGTACTCGAAGCGCCCGCCGGCGGCGACGCGCACGGTGGTGGTGCGGTTCTGCCAGCCCCAGTTCTTGTAGATCGGCGCCCAGAAGCCGGTGTCCCACATGCGGCAGTAGGAGTTGACGGTCGGGTTGCCGACGCACATCAGCGCGTGGAAGTGCTCCAGCAGCCCGCCGAGGAAGTAGCGCGCCGTCTCGGACAGCTGGGCCGGCCCGCTCTTGTCGTGGAACACGTTGACGCCGTCGTCGTCGATCAGCGTGAAGTGATGGTGGTGCCCGTTGGCGCTCACGCCCGTAAACGGCTTCGGCATGAAGGTCGGGAGCAGGTCGTGCTTGCGCCCGACCGCGGCGCATACCTGGCGGTAGGTCGTGATGTTGTCCGCCGTGCGCACGGGGCGGTCGAAGCGGAAGTTCAGCTCGAGCTGGCCGGGGGCGTCCTCGTGGTCGCCGTAGCTCATGTCGAGGCCGAGCGCCTGGCTGTACTCGACCACGTCCATCAGCACCGGACGCAGCTCCTCGAACTGGTGGATGTGGTAGCAGTAGGGCTTCGTGACGCCCTCAGGGGCCTGGCCCGGCAGGGGGCGCTTGAGCCACATCATCTCGGGCTCGATGCCGATCAGGAACTGCAGCCCGAGCTCCTGCTCAAAGTCGTGCGCGATCCGCTTGAGGTTCTGGCGCGGGTCGGCGTCCATCAGCTCGCCGGTCTCCGTGTCGTAGCAGTCGCAGTACACGCGCGCGACGCGGGGGTCCCACGGGAGCACCTCGAACGTGTCGAGGTCGGCCATCGCCGCCAGCTCGGACTCCTCGGGGCCGAAGCCGATGTAGTTGCCGTAGCGGTCGGTGAACAGGTTCGCCGTGGCACCGTAGACGAGCTGGTAGCCCTTCTCGGCGACCTGCGGGAAGAACGTCGCGACGACGCCCTTGCCAAGCACGCGACCGGTGATCGAGACCTGCTGGAAGAAGACGTACTTGATCCCCTCGGCCTCGATCCGGCGGGTGATCTCCTCGATCCGCTCGCGCCGTCCGGGCGCGCTGCGGGCCTCCTCGAGCGTCTTGGGCGCGGGCACGATCCGGCTCGAGCGCAGCACGTTCTCCACCGTGCCGCCGAAAGTGTGTCCTGCTACCGGCTCACCGCTGCCGCTCACGCTCATCCCCTTGGTCGCTCCCTATGCTCGGCGGGTAGGAGCGGCGAGACTAGCCGCTGTGAACGAATTTGTATAGAGTTCCTTGATCGGCAACGCTATTGCGTGAAAGGCAACAGATGACCACGCTTCCCTCCTCGGTTCCGGTGCTCGTCGTAGGTGCCGGCGTCCACGGCCTGTCGACCGCCTGGCACCTCGCGCAGAAGGGTGAGCGGGTGCTGGTCGTGGACAAGGACAGGATCGCCGCCGGGGCCTCCGGGATCGCCTGCGGCGTCGTGCGCAACAACTACTTCCAGCCCGCGATGAGCGAGCTGATGGCCGCCTGCGTCGACATCTGGGAGTCGGATCCGGAGGCGTTCCATTACCACGGCTCGGGCTACATCGCGATCGGCCCGGCCGAGCAGGAGTCAGATCTGACCGAGGTACACGAGCGGCACGCGCGGATCGGCTACCCCTCAGAGCTGATCACCGGCGAGGCGGCCGTCGCCGAGCACATGCGCGCGCTGTATCCCGACTGGCGGGCGCGTGGCGTGAGCGTGTGCCTGCACGAGCAGCGCGGCGGCTTCGCGTTCAACAAGGAGTCCATGCTCGGGCTGGCCGACAAGGCGCGCGCGGCGGGTGCCGAGATCGTAGAGGGGGTCGCCGTGACGGGCTTCGAGCGCGACGGGTCCGGCGCGGTCACGGTCGTGCACACGAGCGCCGGCGACATAGCCGTCGAGCAGGTCGTGATCGCGGTCGGGCCGTGGGTGGCCGGCCTGTGGTCGATGCTCGAGCTGCCCGACCGGCTCGACGTCCATCAGCCCGACGGTGCCGTGGCGCGCGACCAGCCGATGTGGACGTATTGGTACCTGCAAGAGGGTGAGGTGATGTTCGACCCGGCGGAGTTCGTCACCGCCGACGGCAGCCCGTCGCCGGTGCTGCACGTCGACAGCGACGCGCCGCTGCACGCCGACGACGGCCGGCTCGTCGTCGACGACGAGGTCTGGGGGATCTACTTCAAGCCCGACCGCGAGAGCGTACAGGGCGGCGCCTCGCCGCTGACGGTCGGCCCGGAGTTCACCGTCGACCCGTACCCGACCGGCACCGTCGATCCGGGCTTCCCCGACCTGTGGTGCGCGGCCCTGTCGCACTGCCTCGGGCGCTTCGAGGGCGCGCGCGAGCGCTATCGCCAGGTGCGCTCCGGAGGCGTCGGCGCGTTCACCGCCGACAACTTCCCGGTCTTCGACTACATGGCGCCGAACGTCTACGTCGCCGCCGACTCCAACCACGGCTACAAGATGATCGCGGTCGGCAAGGAGATCGCCGAGGTGCTGCGCGGCGGTCACTCGTCGCTGCTCTATCCCTTCCGCTACGAGCGCTTCGCGACCGGCGACCTGCACCCGGTCTCGCAGTCGCCCTACCCCTGGAACTGATCTCCGCGCCGCCCGTCATCGCCGTCTCCGCCGGGTTTCCCGCCTACGGGGACTACATGGGGCTGGCCTACGCCCGCCCGCTGGAGGCGGCCGGCGCGCTGCCCCTGCAGCTGCCCTATCTCGCCGATCCGGCCGCGCTGCTCGGCGTCGCCGACGGCGTGCTGCTCGGCTTCGGCGCGGACATCGACCCAGCCCGCTACGGCGGCTCGCCGCACCCGTCGATGACAGAGCATTCCCGGCTGCGCGACGCGTTCGAGCTCGAGCTGGCGCGGCTGGCGCTCGCCGAGGGGCTGCCGGTGCTCGGGATCTGCCGCGGGATGCAGCTGCTCAACGTCGTGCAGGGCGGCACGCTGCTAGCGGACGCCGCGCCGCACCCCGGCGGCGATTGGGAGCGCTGGGCGCTCGTGCGCGCCGCGGTGCTCTCCGGTGAGCCACCGCCCGAGCATCCCGGCCATGCGCTGCGCGTGCAGCCCGGCACGCGGCTGGCCGCCGCGCTCGGCGCCGGGGCGACCTGGGTCAACTCCTACCACCACCAGGCAGTCGAGCGGCTCGGCCAGGGAATCGAGCCGGTCGCCTGGGCAGAGGACGGCCTGGTCGAGGCGCTCGAGCTCCAAGGCGACGCATGGGTGCTGGGCGTCCAGTGGGAGCTGCAGGAGAGCTGGAAGGACGATGCGCGGATGCTGAGCGTGTTCGAGCAATTCGCCGCGGCCGCTAGGGGCGAGAGAGCTCGTCCACGAGGCCCGCGAGCAGCTGCGTGAAACGCTGCACCGAGCCGGCGTGCAGTCGCTCGCCGGGCGCGTGGGCACCCTGGATCTCGGGGCCGAAGGACAGCATGTCGAGACCCGGGCGCCGGGCGCCGATGATCGCCGGCTCGAGCCCGCCGTGGGTGAGCGTGACCTGCGGCGGCCCACCGAACAGCCGCTCGAACACGGCCCGGGCGGTCGCCAGCGCCGGCGAGCGCAGGTCGGGGCGCCAGCCGGGATAGGCGCGGCCGAGCTCCACCTCCGCGCCCGCCAGCCGCCCGGCGGCGGCGATCGCCCCGGTGATCTCCGGCATCAGGTCGTCGTGGGCGCTGCGGCTCAGGCATCGCAGCGTCAACCGCCCGCCGTCGGTCGCGGCGATCCCGAGCGACGAGCTCGCCTCGACGACCCCGGGGAAGTCCGCGCTCATGCGCAGCGGCCCGGCCGGGAGCGTCGCGATCAGGTCGAGTGCCCGCCGGCCGGCGGCGGCGGTCCAGGCGGACTCCGGAACCTCGGCGTCCGCGACGGTCAACCGCACGCCGGCGTCGGTGCTCTCGTAGGCTGCGGCCGAGCGCCCACCCGCAGCCGTGAGCGTCTCCGCGGTGGACTCGCGTTCCGCGGCCGCGACGACGATCTCGGCCGCCGCCTCGCGCGGGATCGCGTTGCGGCTGGCGCCGCCGCGCAGCGCGGCGATACGGACTCCCGGCAGGTCACCGAGCGCGCGCGCCAGCAGCCTGATGGCGTTGGCACGGCCGGCGGCGATGTCACCGCCCGAGTGCCCGCCGCGGCCGCTGCCGGCGCTCACGCGCAGCGCGACGTCGCCCGGGACCACCGGCTCGCGATCGCCCTCGAGCCGCAGCACGGAGTCGACGCCGCCCGCGCAGCCGACGGTGAGCGTGCCGTCGTGTCCGCTGTCGAGGTTGAGCAGCACCGTGCCGTCGATCAGGGCGGGAGAGAGCACCGCGGCGCCCGCCATGCCGACCTCTTCCGCGACGGTCATCAACAACGTCAGCAGCCCGTGCTCGGCATCCCTCTCCTCGGCGAGCGCGAGCATGGCCGCGACGCCGACACCGTTGTCGGCGCCCAGGGTCGTGCCGTCGGCGTGCAGCCAGTCCCCGTCGCGCACGACGCTGATGCGCCCATCGCGCGGGTCGTTCGGGCTGCCCGGATCGCGCTCGCAGACGATGTCGAGGTGGCCCTGCAGGATGACCTTCGGTGCGCTCGCGCGGCCGGCCGTGGCGGGCACCGAGACGGCGAGGTTGCCGGCGTCGTCGCACCGCAGTGCGAATCCTTGCCGCGCGGCCCAGTCCGTGACATACGCGACGGCCGGCCCCTCCTCGAAGGAGGCGCGCGGGGTGCGCGTGAGCGCCTCGAAGTGGCGCCAGAACGGAGCCGGCTCGAGGCCCGCGAAGGCAGGACTGCGCACGTTACTCCGAGCTGTCGACGAGGCCGCTGCGCAGCGCGGTCAACGCGGTGCGCAGGCGCCGCTCGTCGGCCGCGAGCTGCGCGTATCCGAAGCTGTGCGCGATCGCGTCGAGCTCGAGCTCCACGACCTGCTCGGCGAGCTCGAGCTGCTCGGCGATCTGGCGGTCGGACGCGGGTTGCACCCCCTCGCCGTCCTCACAGAGCGGGCGGCACAGCTCGCGCAGGATCTGCTGCTGCTGATCTGAGTAGCTCCACACCGGCCGCATCTCGGGCAACGACAGCGTCACGTCGGCGTCCGCTCCCGGCTCGCCGCGCGGGGCGTCCTCGCCGGGCGCGCAGAACGTGAGGCTCGTCCGCCCGACCGTGATCAGATCGCCGTCGCGCAGCCGACGCCGTCCCTCCACCGGCAGGCCGTTCACCAGCGTCCCGTTCTGGGAGAGCCCGTCGTCTGCGATCAGCCACTCGCCGGCCCGATGGATCAGCTCGGCGTGCAGGCGCGAGATGCCCGCGTCCCAGGGCAGGCACACGTCGGCCTCCGGACGGCGGCCGAGCGTGACCACGCCGCGATCGGACAGCGCGAACGAGCGGTGGCAGCCGGACGGATCGATGTACACCAGGACCGGACAGCTGCTCATACGTCGGGACGTACCCGATCCGCCGTTCATGACCCACGCTGTCCAGGTTGCACTCCGGCATCCTCGGCGGCGCAGGCGACGAGCTTCGCGAGCACGGCGGCGGTGTCGCCGTCGTCCCCGGCCGCGGTGCGCTGCAGCCCGGCGCCCCCGCCATGCGCCATCAGGTCGAAGAGGCCGTCGATCTCGGCCACGCACCCGAGGGCGCGGGCGCTCGGCCGGATCAGCTCGATCGTCTCGTCGAGCAGCTCGGCCACGGGCCGCATGCGCCCGCACTCGTCCGGGAGCGTCGCATCGACGCCGGCGCGGGCGGCGCGGAAGGATGCCTCCTCGAGGATCTCCGGAGGCGGCCCGGGCACCGGCTCGGACTCCGCCTCGTGCCGCGCGAGCGCGTGCACGGCCGCGACCAGGCTCGCGGTGTGCGCGAGCGATGCCTGGGCGTCTAGCGCCCGCAGCTCGACCGTCCCGAGCCGCGGATGCGGTCGCAGCTTCCACCAGTGGAACGTGTAGTCGGGCACGCCGGCGACGGCGGTGAGCCGGCGCGTGAAGGCCTCGAAGTCGGCGTAGTCGCGCATCGCTCGCGGCGCGCCCGAGCGCGGCCAAGCGCGCAACGTGATCTCACGCGCCGACGCCAATCCGGTGTCGCGCCCGTGCCGGAACGGCGAGTTGGCACCGAGCGCTTCCAGCAGGGGCAGGTGGCGCCGCAGGCCGTTGAAGGCGCGGATCGCGGTCTCGGCGTCGGGCATGCCGACGTGTACGTGCAGAGCCGACACGGGCGTCGCCAGCGCGTCGCCGAGCAGCTCGCGGATCAGGCGGTAGCGCTCCTTGTCGGTGAACCCGGCATCGCCCTCCTCGGCGGTCGGATGGGTGCCGCTGCCCACGATCGCGGCGCCCGCCGCGAAGATCGCCCTACGCAGGCCGGCGAGCACTGTGACCGCATCGGAGGCGTCGGCGCACACGTCGGTGATCAGCTCCACCTGGCAGGCGTGCACCTCGCGCTCCACCTGGCCGCGGTCCGGCTGGCCCAGGCGCTCGAACAGCGCGTCGCCGCCGTTCTCGAGCCGTCCGGTGACCGGGTCCACGAGCAGCAGCTCCTCCTCGACCCCGAGCGTGAAGGGCTCGCCCGTGCCGAAGCGGCTCGGGCCCATGTTGTCGCGATCGCTGCTCACCTGAGGCGGTATGCCCCGCCGTGAGCGGAGCTAAAGCCTCGCGCCGCTCAGCCACCGAGCCGGCCGCTGATGACCGCAGCCGCGTCCAGCAGCCGCGGCAGGACCTCCGCGCGGCGCGCGGCCGTGAAGCGCGCGGAGGGCCCCTGGAGCCCCAGGATCGCGACGAGCTCGCCGCTGCGGCCCAGGACCGGGGCGGCGAGCGCGTTCAGATCGGGCTCGCGCTCGCCCTCAGCCTCGGCCCAGCCACGCTCGCGTACAGCCGCCAGTTCGGCGGCGAGCCGTCCCGCGTCGGTGATCGTGCGTTCCGTGTACGCGGTCAGGGCACCCGGCGCGCCGCCGCCGCCGCGAAACGCGAGCAGCACCTTGCCCGTGGCCGTCGCGTGGCCGACACTGGGGCGGCCGACCCGGTCCATGCTTACGACGCTCGACGCGCCGGCCAGGAAGTCGACGGTGACCGCGTCACCGGCGCCCGGGACCGACAGCGTCGCCGTCTCCCCGGCGCTCTCGACGAGCCCGCGCAGGTGCGGGCGGGCGACGTCGCGCACGTCGAGCCGCGCAAGCACGCTGTCGGCCAGCGCGACCAGGTGCAGGCCCAGCCGGTACGGGCCACCGGGCTCGCGCTCGACCAGGCCTCCACGCTCGAGCGGCGCCAGCAGCCGCGATGCACTGCTGGGGTTCACGGCGATCCGCCGCGCGAGCGCGTTCACGCCCGCGGGCCCGTCGGCCAGCGCGTCGAGCAGCGCCAGCGCGCGGGCGACGGAGCCGACCGGCCGGCCGCTTGCCTCGCTCATCGCCGCCAGGCTACGAGACGAGCTCGAGCCGCGGACGGCGCGCCGCATGGTCGGCACCGACGGCTTTCAGCACGTCGATCATCGCCAGCGTCGCCGGCGAGCGGTAGCCCGTCAGCGCGGTGGCGTAGATCTGGCGCACGGGCGTGTCGCGGCCCAGCGGGCGCACGACGATGTCGTCGCGAATCGAGCGCAGGCCCAGCTCCGCGATCAACGACACGCCGACGCCGGCGGCCACGAACCCCTGGACCGCGTTGTAGTCGTCGGTCTCGAACGCGATCCGCGGATCGAAGCCGAAGCGCATGCACGCCTGGCTGATCATGCGGTTGCACTCGCAGTCGGGCGCGCCGCCGATCCAGGGCTCGTCCGCGAGGTCGGCCAGGCGCACGCCACGCTTGCGCGCGAGCGGGTGGTCGGGCGGGAGCACGAGGTACATCGGATCCTCGAGCAGGTGATGGTGCTGGACGCCCTCGCCGAAGCGGTCCTCCTGCTTGCCGGCCCCGAAAGTTATCGCCAGGTCGATGTCGCCGGCCTTGAGCGCGGCGACGGCGGCCTCCGGCTCGACCAGCGTCATCGACAGCTCGACGGCCGGGTGCGCCACGGTGAACCGCGCGATCGCGACCGGCATCAGAGTCGCGGCCGCCGACTCGAACGCCCCGATCCGCAGCCGCCCGCCACGCAGGCCCGCGATCGCCTCCAGCTCGGCCTCCGCCTCGGCGAGCCGGCCGAGGATCCCGTCGGCATGGCGAACGACGGCCTCGCCGGCCTCGGTCAGCCGCACGCCGCGCGCGCTGCGCTCGACGAGCACCGCGCCGGCCTCGCGCTCGAGCGCGGCGATCTGCTGCGAGACCGCCGACTGGGTGAACGACAGCGACTCAGCGGCGGCGGAGAAGGACCCGCGCAGCGCGACCTCGCGCAGGACTCGCATGCGGCGTACGTCGAGCATCAGTCACACTTATACCAGTTACGCACAAAGGTCATTTGTACTGATGGGTCCGGTGCCCCATCATTGATCGGGCAAGCAATCCCCTCCCCAGGAGCGCCACCATGCCGAACCTCGACCGTACAGTCGTCATCCGATCCGCCCACAGCCCCGACGGCGACTTGCTGGACGGCCTCGCGCGGCTCGACTCGCAGCGCCCGCTGGCCGGCGACGTGCTGGTGGCCGAGCAGGACGGCGAGCTCGTCGCCGCGCTGGCCGGCGACCGCGTGATCGCCGACCCGTTCCGCCCGACCGCCGACGTCGTCGCGCTGCTGCGCGTGCGCGCCGGCCGCGCGCGGGGCGACCGGCGGCATCGCGCGCGCCTGCGCGTGCCGCGCCTGCGCGCTGCGTGAACCGAAGCCTCCTCCCCCGCCCATCGGCGGCCGGCGCC
>DASQMT010000071.1:0-5051 GCA_035645355.1 Solirubrobacteraceae bacterium
GACCGGCGCGGGTGACGGGGACCAGGTGCTCGAGCTGGTGGCCCGCGAGCCGCCCGATGTCGTGCTGCTCCACGACGAGCTCGCCGGCATCGACAGCATGACGGTGCTCGACCGGCTGCGCGCGGATCCCGCACTCGCCGCCGTGCCGGTGATCATGCTCACCGACTCGAGCGATCCCGAGCTGCTGGTGGAGGCGCTGCGGCGCGGCGCCGACGACTACCTGCAGCGACCGCTCGAGGAAGCCGTGCTCGACGCCCGCGTGATGGCGGCGCTGCGCGTCAAGCGGCTGCACGACGCGCTGCTGGAGGCCAACCGGCGGCTCGCGCGCCAGGCCCTGACGGACGATCTCACCGGGCTGGCGAACCGGCGTCACGGTGCGCATCAGCTCGGCCGTGAGATCGCGCTGTGCGTCCGTCACGGCCGCCAGCTGGCCCTGATGCACGTGGACATCGATCACTTCAAGATCATCAACGACACCCACGGGCACCAGGCGGGCGACCAGGTGCTGATCGAGGTCGCGCGCCGGCTGCTGGCCGGGATGCGCGGCGGCGACGAGCTCGCGCGCTGGGGCGGCGACGAGTTCGTCGCGCTGCTGCCCGACACGGACGAGGCGGGCGCGCTGCGCGCGGCCGAGCGCCTGCGCGCCGCCGTCAGGACGACGCCGATCGAGTTCGCCGGCATCGTACTGGACGTGACCGTCTCCGTCGGCTGGGCCCACTGGTCGGGCGACACGCCCGACGACCTGCTGGCGCGCGCCGACAAGGCGCTCTACGTCGCGAAGGACGCGGGGCGCAACGGGATCTTCCCCGCGTCGGCGTCGCCCGGCGGCTGACGAGCCCTAGTCGCCGGCGAGCCGCTCGGCCAGCCGGCCCATGCCGAGCGCGGCAGCTGCGGCGGCGCCCCCGGCCCGGTCGGTCGGCCGGTCCGCGGGACGCTCCACCTCGACGTCGCGGAGCGTCGCGATGTCCATGAACGCGCGCAGCTCGTCGGCCTGCTCGAGCAGCGCGCGCCGCACCCCCGGGCGCTCGCGGATCGCCCCCGCGAGCACTGCCTCGAGGCTGCCGTGGCGGCGCAGCAGATCGGCGGCGGTCTTCTCCCCTATCCCCTTCGCTCCCGGCAGTCCGTCCGACGGGTCGCCGCGCAGCGCTATGAAGTCCGGCACGAGCGCCGGCGGGATCCCGTAGCGCTCCTCCACCTCCTGCGCGCCCATCTCCTCCGGGCCCTCCTGGCGCGCGCGCTGGAGCAGGATCGTGATCCCGTCGCGCGCGCACTGGAACATGTCGCGATCGCCCGTGAGGATCTGCGCGCGACCGCCCGCGGCGACTTCGGCCGACGCGTACGCGTGCATCAGATCGTCCGCCTCGAGCTCGTCGTGAGCGGCGACGGTCCAGCCGAGCGCCTCGTAAAGCGCGGGCGCCTGCTCCCACTGGTGCGCGAGGTCGTCGGGCATCGGCGGGCGATGCGCGTGATAGGGCGGGTACAGCTCCGTGCGGTACGTGGCGGACTCCTGGCCGAAGCAGCACACGACCGCGCGCGGCTCGTAGCGCTCGACGCACCACAGCAGTTGGTTGACGGAGCCCAGCAGCGCGTTCACCGGTCGCCCGTGCTCGTCCGTGATCGAGTCCGGCAGCGCGAAGAAGGCGCGATAGAGCAAGTGCGGGGTGTCTGCGAGCAGCAGCGGCTGGGGCATCCGGCACAGGTTATGGCCAGTGCGCGTGCGGTCTCCGGGGCGCGCGTCTACGCGGGCTGAGCCGGCACCATCCGCTACCCCACCCGCACCGCCGGTCCTGCGTCGCCGCGGTGGACCACCCGGTAGAGCCCGGCCGACGGCAGCCCGACCCGGAAACGGCCGCCGGCCCGCGCCGTCGCCGAGTCGACCGTGACCCAGCTTCCGCCCGTGTGACGCTGCACCGCGACGCGCTCGCCCCTCCGAGCAGGGGCGACGTGGCCCGCGAGGCCCGCGATCGCGGGCACGCGGGCGACGACGGGAACGACGCCGCCGGTCTGCGGGTCGACGCGGGCCGGCGGAGGCGCCGCGCGGGTCGCGATCGACGTGAAGTACGCCCACGAGTCGTAGAGCCCGAAGCGCGCGCGCAGCGTCGCGCCGTCGACGCGCGTGCGGCCCCTCGACCCGATCAGGTCGGCCGTCACGATCCGCGGCGAGGAGCCGCGCCGGACCACCTTGATGCCCCGGAAGCGGCCCTTCACCAGCCCTTGCAGCTTGCGACCGGCGGCGCGATATCGCATCCGGATCGGACCCCAGCGGTGCTTCGGCGAGACGCTGTCGTACTTGTCGACGACCGACTTCAGCCACGGCTTGGGCTCGTTGCCGAGTGACGTGTTCTCGACATCCTCGGTGCGGCCGCCGGACGTCGAGAAGAAGTAGGTCGCCACCGGCGTCCCCGAGTAGGTGACGAGCTGCCCGGCCGTCTCGTCGGCGGCCTTGTTGGTCGACGCCTGCTCCGCTCCCGCGCCACCGTAGACCTGCGAGCGCGTGTCGGGATAGTGGTCGAAGCCGGCGCCCCCCTTGGACGTGGTGAGCGCGTAGGTACGCGCCGCGACCGCCTGCGCCTTGAGCGCCTCGAGCGGCCACGACGCGGGCGACTCGAGCGGGATCACGCCCTTGACGTACTCGTCGACGTCGAGCGCGTTGATCGCGTTGACGCCACCCAACGTGCCCCCGCGGAACTCGAGCGCGCCGCGGTAGGCCCCGTCGGTGCGGCCGTTGCCGGCACGGCCTTTGAGTGTGAGCGGTCCGGGTCCGGTGGCGCGCAGGGGTGCGGCGACGACGGCCAGCGTGCGCCCGCGCGCGTCGAGCAGCTCCACCTGGCCGCCCGCGCGCCCGCGCGCCCGGTAGACCTTCGTGGGCGACAGCGTGCGCCCGCCGGCGCGCGAGGCGCCCGAGAACGCCGCCGCGCCGCTCGTCGACTGCAGCAGGACACGCAGCTCGCGCGGGGCCTTGAGCACCCCTAGCGCGGTCCCCGTGTAGTAGTGGCGCAGGATTGCCTTGTAATCCCAGCCATGGGACGCGTAGCCCATGGCGCCGTACTGGCTCATCCCGACCCCGTGGCCGAAGCCCGCACCGCGAATCGTGAAGCGCTTGGCGGCGTGCGCCGTTCCGGCGCCCGCGAGGGCGACCAAGACAGCCAGCGCGAGTGTCCCGAGTCTTCCGGCCAAGAGCTTCCCTAAGGTAGCCGGACACTGTCGGTGGCCGGAAGTTGCGACCGGATCGGAAAGGGTTGCTGTGGCGGAGCGCAAGGCGTCTGAGTTGTTCGTCGAGTGCCTCGAGGCCGAGGGGGTCACGCACGTGTTCGGCATACCGGGCGAGGAGACGCTTGACCTGAACGAGTCGCTGGAGGACTCCTCGATCGCCTTCGTCCCCGTCCGCCACGAGCAGGGCGCCGCCTACATGGCCGACATGTTCGGCCGCCTGAGCCGCGGCGCCGGCGTCTGCCTGGGCACGCTCGGGCCCGGCGCGACAAACCTGATCACGGGCGTCGCGGACGCGTTCCTGGACCGCTCGCCGCTCGTCGCCCTGACCGGCCAGGCGGATCTCGAGCGCATGCACAAGGAGTCCCACCAGCACATCGACATCGTCTCGATGTTCAAGCCGGTGACGAAGTGGAACGTGCGCCTGAACTCGTCGCGCGTGATTCCGGAGGTGGTGCGCAAGGCGTTCAAGGTGGCGCAGGCGCAGAAGCCCGGCCCGACGCACATCGAGCTGCCCGAGGACGTGATGGCCGAGCCGGTCGACGCGCAGCCGCTGCCCGCGCAGCTGCGCGTACGCAGGCCGGAGCCGAGCGGCGACGAGCTGCTCGAGGCGGCGAGCCTGATCCGCGCTGCCGAGCACCCGATCGTGCTGGCCGGCAACGGCGTCGCGCGCGTCGGGGCGGCCGCCGCGCTGCGGGAGTTCGCGCGCGCTACGGGGATCGGCGTCGCGGAGACGTTCATGGGCAAGGGCCTGCTCGACTTCCGCGACCCGCGCGCGCTCGGCACGGTCGGCCTGCAGTCGCGCGACTACGCGCTCGCCGGCTTCGAGGACGCCGACGTCGTGATCACGGTCGGCTACGACCTGGTCGAGCACGCTCCGAAGAACTGGAATCCCGGCGGGGACAAGCAGATCGTGTACGTCGACACCGTCGCGGCCGAGGTCGACGAGCACTTCATGACTGCGGTCGACCTCGTCGGCGACCTCGACCAGATCCTCTCGCACCTGGCCCTCGAGCTGCGCGACGGTGGCGGCGACGCGGCGACGTGCTCGCGCCTGAACGACATCGTGCTCGGCCGCTTCGAGTCCGGGCGCGACGACGAGCACTTCCCGGTGCAGCCGCCGCGCGCGCTCTGGGAGATCCGCGCGGCGCTCGGGCCGCAGGACATGCTGATCTCCGACGTCGGGCTGCACAAGCTCTGGATCGCGCGCATGTTCCCGGCGCACGAGCCCGAGACGGTCTTCATCGCCAATGGCCTCGCCGGCATGGGGATCGCGCTGCCGACGGCGATCGCGGCCAAGCTCGTGCACCCCGAGCGCAAGGTCGTGACCGTCAGTGGCGACGGCGGCTTCCTGATGAACGTGCAGGAGCTCGAGACCGCGGTGCGGCTGGGCACGCCGATCGTCAACGTGATCTGGGAGAACCGCCAGTTCGGCTCGATCGTGTGGAAGCAGGACAAGAAGTTCGGGCGTCACTTCGGCACCGATTTCGCGAACCCCGACTTCGTCGCGCTGGCCGGCGCGTTCGGGATGCCGGCGTGGCGCATCGGCGCGGTCGGCGACTTCGGCCCGACCCTGCGCCGCGCGCTCGGCCTCGACGTCGCGTCGCTGATCGTGCTGCCGATCGACTACTCGCTGGACGTCGCAATCTCGGAAGAACTCGGAACGGAGACTGTCGCCGCATGAGCACGATCACCGCAACGCAGGAGCAGGCAGCCGTCGAGGCGGTCCCGAAGGGGCTGTACATCGGCGGAGAGTGGCGCGACGCGAGCGGCGGCGCGACGCTCGCGGTCGAGGACCCCTCGACCGGCGAGACGCTCGCGGAGGTCGCCGACGCGACGCC
>DASQMT010000072.1:0-3234 GCA_035645355.1 Solirubrobacteraceae bacterium
GGGGAGGGAGCATGGGTCGCGCTGCGTCGCGCGGCCGGCGCGCCGGACCGCCCCGGCACCTGGCTGGCCGCGCTCCAGCGCGATCAGTCCGAGCGGCTGGTCCGGTTCGCGCGCTTCGCCGCCGGCGAGCGGCTGCGTGCCGAGCGGCTGCCCGTCGAGGTGCTGCTCGAGCGCGCGATCGCCGCCACGGGCTACGACCTCGCGATCCTCGCGCGCGCGGGCGGCGACCGCCGGCTCGCGAACCTGCGCAAGCTGATGCGGCTCGCGCGCGAGTACGAGCGCTCCGAGGGGCGCGACCTGCGCGGTTTCCTCGCCTACGCGGTCGACCAGGACCTGGCGGAGGCGCGTGAGGGCGAGGCCGCGCTCGAGTCCGAGGGGCTCGACGCCGTGCGGCTCATGACAATCCACCGCGCCAAGGGACTCGAGTTCCCGGTCGTCTGCGTCGCGGACCTCGGCCGGGCCGGCGTGACCGGGCGCGAGCGGCTGCTGATAGGGCCCGACGGCCGCGCCGGACTGAAGCTCGCGACGCTCGCCGGCGGTGAGCTGGTGCCGGCGCTCGGTCACGACCGGATCGCGGAACAGCTCGCGGCGGCCGAGGCCGCCGAGGAGCGCCGGCTGCTCTACGTGGCAGCGACGCGCGCCCAGGAGCGGCTGATCCTGTCGGGCGGCGTGGACACGGCGAAGTGGCCGGCGGCCCGTCCGGGCGGGCCGCCGATCGCCTGGCTGGCGCCCGCGCTGCTCGGCGACCCGGCGGCCGTGCTCGGAGAGGAGCCGTCCGTGGTCGCCTGCGGCGCCGGCACGGTCTCGGCGGTGCTGGTGACGCCGGACAACCTGGCGCCCGAGGCCGCGGCGCCCGTGCCGCGCGAGCACAGCGCCGCGCCGGGAACCACTCTGCCCGCCGAGCCCAAGGTGATCCCCGCCGCTGGCCGCCCCGAGCCCGCCCAGCGCCGGCTGTCGTACTCCTCACTGCAGGACTACGCCCGCTGTTCCTACCGCTTCTACCTCGAGCGCATGCTCCGCCTGCCGCGCGTCGCACCGCCGCCGGATTGGCCCGCCGACGTCACGCAGCTCGAGGGCCGCATCCGTGGCACGCTCGTGCACGAGCTGCTCGAGCAGCTCGACTTCGAGCGCCCGGCCGCGCCCAGCGCCGAGCAGGTCCGCCTGCTGGGCGCTTCCCACGAGCTGGCGCTCGAGCCGCACCACGTCGAGGACGTCCGTGCCCAGGTCGCTGCGTTCGCCGCCTCGCCGCTCTGCGCACGGCTGGCCGCTACGGCCGGCGTGCGGCGCGAGGCCGGGTTCGCCTTCGAGCTCGCCCCGGGCGGCGGCGGGCCGCTCGTGTCGGGCTTCGTCGACGTGCTCGCGCGCGAGCGCGACGGCACCGTGCTGATCGTCGACTACAAGACCGACCGGCTCGGTGGCGAGCAGCCGGCGGCCCTGATCGAGCGCGCCTACGCGACCCAGCGGATGGTCTACGCGCTCGCGGCGCTGCACGACGGCGCGCCGCGTGTCGAGGTCTCCTACTGCCTGCTCGAGCACCCGCACGAGCCGGTCTCGGCGACCTTCACCGCCGCGGACGCCGGAGTGCTCGCCGACCGGCTGCTGGGGCTCGCCGCGGGCGTGCTGGAAGAGCGCTGGCCGGTTGCGGCACAGCCACATCGCGAGCTCTGCGGCGACTGTCCCGGGCGTCCGGCGCTGTGCTCGTGGCCGGAGGCCATGACGCTGCGGCCGGCAGTGGAGGCCGACGCCTGACGCCCGCCCATGCCGAGGGCTGCCTATGCCCGCTTCGGCAGCAGTGCGCGCCCGTCCGCCACCGCCAGTGCGACGTCCACGACCCGCCTGCTCTGCGCGCGCGCATGGTCGCGCATGAGCTCGAAGGCGGCGCGCTCCTCGAGGCCGTGGCGCTCCATCAGGATGCCCTTCGCGCGCTCTATGACCGAGCGCCGCTCTAGCGCCGACTCGAGTTGCTCGACCTTGAGGTGCAGCGCCGCCGCCTCCTGGTAGCGCCGCAGCGCCACCTCGATCGCGCCCTGCACGGCCTCGGGCGCCGTCGACTCGATCCAGGCGGAGATCCCGCGCTCGGCGGCACGGGCCACGAACTCGACGTCGCCGTCCCTCGTCTGCGCGATCACGGGGCCCGACGCGTACTCGACGGTCTCCTGGATCAGCGCGAGCGCGTGCTCGTCGTCGTTGTGCACGACCACGATCGCGAGGTCCGGGTCCTCCGTCGAGATCAGCTCGATCGCCTCGGCGACCGAGACCGCGTAGGGCGTGACCTCGTGGCCGAGGCCCTCCAGGACGGAGCCGAGTTGCGCCAGCGCGCGCTTGTCCTCGTCGGCGATCAGCACTCGCAGGTGCCGCTCCGGGCCGTGGAGGTTCGTGGTCGGCACCATTACAGCGCGATAGACTGCGAGCCGGTCAGGCCCAGCAACCCGCCTGATCGTATCTCGCGCCCTTGCGCCCTGGCGCCAACAACCTCGAGCAGGTATCTGATGACGGGCGTGGAGAGCATCGACGATCGACCCAGCAAGGACCGCGGAGCAGCCGCCGAGTCAGCATATCCGCCGCCGGACGGGCGGGCGGCGCGCGGCGAGGAGGACCGGCGCCTGCTCGTCCGCTACCACACGGGTGGCGATCCTCTCGCTCGCGAGCAGCTCGTGGAGCGCTTCCTGCCGCTTGCGCGCCAGCTCGCGCGCCGCTATCAACGCGGGGGCGAGCAGCTCGACGACCTGATCCAGGTCGCGTCACTCGGCCTGCTCAAGGCGATCGATCGCTTCGACCCCGCGCGCGAGACCGCTTTCTCCTCGTTCGCGGTGCCCACGATCCTGGGCGAGCTCAAACGCCATTTTCGCGACAAGGGCTGGTCGGTGCGCGTGCCGCGCGACCTGCAGGAGATGGCAGTCCGCGTGGACCGGATCGCGGACGAGATGTCACGCGAGCTCGGCCGCGCGCCGACGCCAGGCGAGATCGCGAAGCGCATCGGCGCGACGCTGGAGCAGGTGCTCGAGGCGCGCGAGGCGTCGGCCGCCTACCGCGCCGTGTCGCTGGATCGCCCGCGGGCCGAGAACGAGGAGGAGGGCGACCCGTATGCCGACGCGTTCGGCATCGAGGATCCCGGCTTCGGCCTCGCCGAGGACTCCGCCACCGTCGAGCGGCTGATGCAGGTGCTCTCGGAGCGCGAGCGCGAGGTCCTGCGGCTGCGATTCGAGGAGGACCTGACCCAGTCGGAGATCGGCC
>DASQMT010000073.1:0-4671 GCA_035645355.1 Solirubrobacteraceae bacterium
AGGACCGAGATGATCGTGAAGGAGATGGCGAAATTCGAGAAGCCGCTCCAACTGCGGTTCAGCTCCTGCTTGTAGCCCATCTCCGCGAGCCGCTGCTCGTCACGGCTGCCCGGCGCGGTCGTGGTCATCGGTCTGGTCCCTCTCCTCCGGTAAAAGGTCTGCTCTCCGACCTATTTGACGCGCGACTGTATGGGCGCCGCCGGACGGAAGTCAGGCGCGGTTCGCTCAGGATCCGGTTCGCCGGCGGGCGGCAGCAGTCCCGCGAGCACGTGCACGGTGCCCTTGAGGTGCTCGCCCATGATCTGTACCGCGCGGACCCCGTCGCGGCGCCGCACAGCGGCGATCAGCCTTGCGTGCTGCTGGTTGGACCAGGCCAGCAGCTCTGGCGGGTGCGCGATGTGCGCGATCAGGTCGGACATCTGGCCCTGCGCCTCGGTCATCGCCGCGAGCAGGCGGCGCCCACCGGCCGCCTCCGCCAGTACGATGTGCCAGCGCACGTCGGCCTGGCGGTAGGTCGAGAAGTCCTCGAGCGTCGCGTCCATCACCGCTACGAGCTCGTCCAGCGGCGCAAGCGATGCGGGCTCGGCGCGCTCGGCCGCGAGCATCGCGACGGCGAGCTCGACGGCGAGCCGCTGGTCGCAGGCATCGCGCCAGCCCGCCAGCAGCGCGGCTGACGGCCGGTCGACCGGCGGCGGCGACTCGGCGACGAACGTGCCGCCGCTGCGCCCGCGCGTGGCGTGCAGGTGCCCGCTCTGGACGAGCGCGGTGAGCGCCTGGCGCAGCGTCGAGCGCGAGATCCCCAGCTGGCGGCAGAGCACGCGCTCCGCGGGCAGCCGATCCCCTGGCTCGAGCAGGCCGAGCTTGATCGCCGTCCCCAGCCGCTCGAGCGTCTCCTCGAACGCCGTCTGCGACCGGACAGGGGCGAAGATCGAGCCGGGCGAGGCTCCAGGGAGCCCGAGCTTCACAGCCGCTCGAAGCCGCGCACGTGCTCCCAGTCGGTGACCGCGGCCTCGAACGCTCGCAGCTCGACGTCGGCGTAGTTGAGGTAGTGGGCGACGACGTCCTCGCCGAATGCCTCGCGCGCAACGTCCGACGCCGCGAACAGCTCGCGCGCCTGCAGCAGCGTGCTCGGCACCTGCGGCTTGTCGGCGGTGTAGGCATTGCCCTCGAACGCCGGCTCGAGCGGGAGCTCGTTGTCGATCCCGTGCAGCCCGGAGGCGATCATCGCCGCGATCGCGAGGTACGGGTTGACGTCACCGCCCGCCACCCGGTTCTCTACCCGCAGCGACGGCCCGTGGCCGACCACGCGCAGCGCGCAGGTACGGTTGTCGTGCCCCCAGGCGACTGCAGTCGGAGCGAACGAGCCCTGGGCGTAGCGCTTGTAGGAGTTCACGTTCGGCGCCAGGCAGAGCGTCAGCTGGCGCAGGCAAGCGAGCTGGCCCGCGACGAACCGGTCGAACAGCTCGGGCTGGTCGCCGAACAGGACCCCGCCGCCGGCCTCGCGCAACGACAGATGGACGTGGCACGAGTTCCCCTCGCGCTCGTTGAACTTGGCCATGAACGTCAGCGCCATGCCCTCCTGGCTGGCGATCTCCTTGGCCGCGTTCTTGTAGATCGTGTGCGTGTCGGCCGCCCCGAGCGCCGGCTCGTAGCCGAAGTTGATCTCGTGCTGGCCGAAGTTGCACTCGCCCTTGGAGTTCTCGACCTTGAGGCCGGTGCGCGCCATCTCGCGGCGGATCCGGCCGAGCAGCGGCTCGACGCGCGAGGTGCCGAGCATGGAGTAGTCGACGTTGTAGTAGTTGGCGGGGTCGAGGTCGCGGTAGCCCTTGCGCCAGGCGGCCTCGTAGGTGTCGCGGAAGAGGATGAACTCCAGCTCGGTCGCCGCCAGCGCGATCCAGCCGCGCTCCTCGAGGCGCTCGAGCTGGCGGCGCAGGATCTGCCGCGGCGAGGGCGTGACCGCGGAGTCGTCGTGCCAGGTGATGTCGGCCATGCACATCGCCGTAGCCTCGTGCCAGGGCACCATCCGCAGCGTCTCGAGGTCGGGCTTGAGCACGAAGTCGCCGTAGCCCGTCTCCCACGACGACATCGCGTAGCCGGCGACCGTGTTCATGTCGACGTCGATCGCCAGCAGGTAGTTGCAGCCCTCGGCCCCGTGGTCGGCGATCTCCTCGAGGAAGAAGTCGGCCACCAGGCGCTTGCCCTGCAGCCGGCCCTGCATGTCGCAGAAGCCGAGCAGCACCGTGTCCACGGCCCCGTCGGCGACCAGCTTGCGCAGCTCGTCGAGGGTCATGCGCCGGCCAGCTCGCGCTCGGCGCTCTCGATCGCCGCGAACTCCTCCTCCGGCGCGGAGGCCACGAGGTGATGGCGTGAGTAGACGAAGAAGTAGAGCGCCGCCGCGGCGTAGACGGCAAGCGTGATCAGCGCCGCCTTTTCGTCGACGAGGAAAGTCGCGATCACCGCGAGCACCGCGAGCACCAGCGCTATGCCCGAGGTGATGACGCCGCCGGGGGTGCGGTACGGTCGCTCGAGATCCGGCTCGCGCGAGCGCAGCACGATGTGCGAGAGCATCATCAGCACGTAGGAGACGGTCGCGCCGAATACGGCGATGTTGATCATCGTCGCGCCGTCCTCGGTGATCGCGGCGAGCAGAAAGCCGACGACCGCGGGCACCAGCAGCGCGACGATCGGCACCTTACGCCCGCCCGTCACCGACAGCGCGCGCGGCAGATAGCCGGCGCGCGAGAGCGAGAAGAGCTGGCGCGAGTAGGCGAAGATGATCGAGAAGAAGCTCGCGATGAGGCCGGCCAGGCCGACGTAGTTGACGAAGTCCCCGACGGTGCTGCCCTCGCCCTTGGCGGCGTCGATCGCAGCGGGCAGCGGGTTGTCGGACTCCATGATCGCCTGCGAGCCGCCGCCGCCCGGGCCGGCGAGCATCATCAGCGCGGCGAACACCAGCAGGATCATCATCGCCGCGATCAGCCCGCGCGGCATGTCGCGCTTCGGGTCGCGCGTCTCCTCGGCGGCCAGCGGCACCCCCTCGACGGCAAGGAAGAACCAGATCGCGAACGGGAACGCGGCCCAGATGCCCTCGATGCCGAAGGGCAGGAAGTCCGAAGCCCCCGCCGCGTTGGTCGGCGCGATGTCGGTCAGCTTCGAAGCGTCGAACTCCGGCAGCATCGCGATCACGAACACGATCAGCGCGACGACGGCGATTGCGGTGATCGCGAACATCAGCTTGAGCGCCTCGCCGACGCCGATCAGGTGGATGCCGACAAAGACCGCGTAGAAGACGAGGTAGACGGGCCAGCCGCTGCTGATCCCGATGTCGAGCGCCTCGACGTAGCCGCCGATGAAGACGACGATCGCCGCCGGCGCAATGGCGTACTCGATCAGGATCGCGGTGCCGGTCAGAAAGCCGCCCCACGCCCCGAGCGCGCGGCGCCCGAAGCCATACCCGCCGCCCGCCGTCGAGATCGTCGACGACAGCTCGGCCAGCGCGAAGACCATGCAGGTGTACATCGTCCCCATGAGGACCGTGGCGATAAGCAGCCCGCCCCAGCCTCCCTCCGCCAAGCCGAAGTTCCAGCCGGCGAAGTCACCCGAGATGACGTACGCGACGCCGAGGCCGGCGAGCAGCACCCATCCGGCAGCGCCCTGCTTGAGCTGGCGCTGCTCCATGTACTCACTACCTACCTGCTCGTACTCGACTCCCCGGCGCGCGCCGCGCTGCTCTGCCATCTCCGCCCCCCGTCGAGAAAGGTATACCCGCGCTGCCTTTGGGACCGTATGCGGCGGCCCGGGCAGATGTCAAGCGGACGAGCGCTGGCACTCGCAGTGCTCGCGCAGCCCGCGCTCGAACTCCGGCCACCACGGCGGCTCAGGTGGGGAGTCGCCGAGACGCCCCGGCGAGCCGCCGTCGCGGCGCGGCGGTCGCTCCAGCAGCGGCGCGGCGGCGAGCGCGACGCCGACTGTGGCCACCGCGCACAGCCCGCACAGCAGCATCGTGCCCGGCAGGTCGAGAGCGAGCCAGCCCAGCAGTCCGCAGGCCAAGTGGACGGAGGCGACACCGGCTCCGGCGATTCGCATCAGTCGCGGGTGCGGCAAGCGCCGCACTCTAGCGTCCCAGCTTGACGCCCGCCGGACGGTTCGCGTAGGGTCGAATCGGTCTAGACCACTCGGCGGAAGCGAGCGTTGACCAACCATCAAGAGACAGGTGTTCGGCGACCACTGGGCCGTCGCCGAGCGCGCCGCGAGCACTACGGGCTCGCGCCGGTAGCGCGACCGAGCGCCGTGCCCGCTTCGTGATGCATGTCGTCACCGGCGGCGTGCGGCGTGCACATTGAGTTAGAGGCCGCGCTGGCGGCGCTCGCGCCGCAGCTCGGCGCGCCCGCCGGCGAGCCGCAGCCGCTCGACGGAGGGATAACGAATCGCAACTTCCGCATGCTGCTCGGCGGGCGCGAGGTGGTCGTGCGGATGCCGGGCAAGGACACCGGGCTGCTCGGGATCGACCGCGCCGCCGAGGCGGAGGCGACGCGCGCGGCGGCGCTCGCGGGCGTCGGGCCGGAGGTCGTCGCCTTCCTCGCCGACCCGCCGTGTCTCGTGACAGCGTTCATCCCGGGCCGCCCGGTCGAGGCGGCCGAGCTGCGCACAGCGCCGCTGCTCGATGACGTC
>DASQMT010000074.1:0-5447 GCA_035645355.1 Solirubrobacteraceae bacterium
CCGGCGCCGGGGCTGCTCGTGCGCGCGCTCGGGGCGGGGGCGGTGCCGCTCGCGGCCCGGCTGCCCGCGTACGAGGAGATCCTGCGCGACGGCGAGCTCGGCCTGCTGTTCGAGCCGGGCGACGCCGAGACGCTGACCGCCCAGCTCTCCCGGCTCCTGACCGACGACGGCCTGCGCCGCCGGCTCGCGGCCGCGGTCGCCGCCACGGCGCCCGAGCTGGCGTGGAGCGCGGTCGCCGCGCGCTTCGAGTCCGTCTACGAAGGCGTGGCGGCGCGCCGCCATCGGACGCGCGGCGACGGCGCGGTGCGGGCGCGGCTGGCGGCGCGTGAGCTGATCGACGTCGACCTGCACATGCACACCGACCATTCCAACGACTGTGCGACACCGGTCGACGTGCTGCTCGCGACGGCGCGCGACGCGGGCCTCGGCGCAATCGCGGTGACCGACCACAACGAGGTCTCCGGCGCGCTCGACGCGCGCGCGAAGGCGGCCGAGTACGGCGTCAAGGTGATCGTCGCCGAGGAGGTCAAGACCGCCAGCCAGGGCGAGGTGATCGGGCTCTTCATCGAGGAGAAGATCGCGCGCGGGATGAGCCTGGAGGAGACGATCGCGGAGATCAAGCGCCAGGGCGGGCTCGTGTACGTGCCGCACCCCTTCGACCGCATGCACTCCGTGCCCGACTACGAGCACCTGCTCGCGGTGGTCGAGGACGTCGACGCGATCGAGGTCTTCAACCCGCGCATCGCGATCCCGGCATACAACGAGGAGGCGGTGCGCTTCGCGGCCAAGTACCGGATCGTCGGCGGGGCCGGCTCGGACTCCCACGTGGCGCAGGGGCTCGGGTCGGTGCGGATCCGGATGCGCGACTTCGACGGACCCGACGAGTTCCTGGCGGCGCTCGCCGACGCCGACATCGTCGGCCGCCCGTCCTCGCTCTACTACGCCCAGGTGCAGGCGCTCAAGTTCCTCCAGACCCGCGCGACGCCGCCCGGGGCAAGGCGCGCGGCGCGGCGGCGACAGATCGCGCGGGCGACCTCAGGGCGCAATCGTTGATGCAGGGACAAGGGGAACCTCCCGGCACGGCCAACCCCATCGCTGGGATGCCGGCCACCGACGACGAGATCCGCGAGAAGTACCTGGAGCGGGCGATCCGCGAGCTCAACCACTTCACCCGCGATCTGCAGGGCTGTGGCGCGTGCCCGCGCGGGAGCCTGATGCCGATCCTCGGCTCCGGGCACCCGCAGGCCGACGTGTTCCTGCTCAAGTACGCGCCGACCGCGTCGGAGATCGAGGAGGGCGTCGCGTTCTACGGCCGCTCCGGGACGGCGCTGATGAAATCGCTCAAGCGGCTCGAGATCGACCCGCTCGCGGTCTACGGGACGCTGTGCGTGAAGTGCCCCGTGCCCGACACGTCGATGGCGGCGCCGGAGTGCGTGGCGCGGCTCGTCGAGGAGCTCGCGATCGTGCAGCCGCGGATCGTCGTCGTGATGGGCCCCGAGGCGCTCGAGACGCTCAACGAGCTGGCGCTCCCGCTCGCCCAGCCGGTCGCGCCGCGCGCCGGCGAGCTGCAGGCGCTGACGCCGTCGGTCGAGGCCATGTACGTCCCCAACATCGACGATGCGCTCGACGAGGAGTCAGCCAAGCGCGGGTTCTGGGCGGCGTTCCGCAGGCTGGGGGAATGGTACGCGGACTTTCCGCCGTACTAGGGCTCGGGGAGAGAGGGCTCGGTCACCACGGGCCCCGGCCAGGCGCCACGGGCCCCGGCGATCAGTTGAAGTGCTCCGCCGGTCATCCGGACGGCGTTCTGACCGCCATGCCAGACATCCATGTCTGGTCTAACCGGGCTTCGCCCTTCTTACTGCGGCCAACCTCCGGCGTCTACTTGATTCGCACCGAGGTCCCAATCGGCATCAGCCGTGCGAGCCGCTCGATCGCCGCGTTCGGGACGCGGATGCAGCCGTGTGAGGGGCGGCCGGGTATGAGCTGCGGCTGGTTCGTGCCGTGGATGCCGATCACGCCACCGCCGGGCCAGTCGGTCAGCGTCGGCGAGTAGGCGGAGGTCCCGAACGCCCAAGGACCGTAGAGGGGGTTGCCGCGCAGGTTCGAGAGCCGCTCGCGGATCCAGAAGCGCCCGGCCGGGGTCTCGGTGCCGCGCGCGCCGATCCCGATGCGCGAGGACCAGATGCGCCTGCCGTCTTTGCGCAGCGTCGCCTTGAAGCGGCCGCGATCGATCGTGAGGTGGGTCTGGACCGTCTTGAGGTTGGAGAGCTGCTCCTCGCGGACCCAGCCGACCTGACCGTTGGGGCGGGCGGGGATCCGGATCTGCAGCCAGGCCCGGCCCTCGGCGTCGAGCTGTGACCGCAGCACGAGGTAGACCTCGGGCAGCCCGTCCTCCGTGTCCCAGCGCAGCCTGCCGACCCGCTTGCCGGCCGCGGTCGGCTCGGACCGGATCGGCGCGCGCAGGTTCGTATGGGCCCAGCGCGTGAGCGTGGTCTCGTTGGACAGGCGCTCGTCGCCGAGCGGCCCGGAAACGCCCTTGGGCCGCAGCGGTGGCTGCTGCGCAACGGCGAGCGCCGTCGGGCCCGCGAGCAGCACGAGCAGGGCGAGCAGCGGGACGAGCCGGCGGGCTTTCACCACACCCAAGGTAGGGCGTCCGCTGCCCGAACGAGGTCGAGCGCCCGGCTTTCGCTCCCGCGCCGGCCGGGTTAGACTCGCGCCATGGACCCGGAGGAGAGCACGCTCGAGACCGTGGGGGAGCGCTGCGAGGAGTGCGGCGCCAAGCTGACGGCAGCCGAGTTGCAGCAGGTGTTGGAGAGCGGCGGTCCGGCTCTGTGCACCGTCCATGCGGCGGAGGCGACGGCGCTGGACCCGGACGCGCAAGACGAGCCCGGCGCCGCCTGAAGCGCTAGGGCTCGAGGACGATCTTGCCCAGCTTCGCGCCGGCCGCGAAGCGCTCGTACGCCTTGGCGACCGCGTCGAGCGGGTACGTCGCCGTCACCGGCACGATCAGGTCACCCGACGCGAATCCGGGCAGCACCGCACGCTCGACCCGGCGCGCCGCGTCGGCCTTGTCCTCGAGCGAGCGCGCCCGCAGCACGGAGCCGTGGATCCGTGCCCGCTTGCCCATCAGGGCGGCGAGGTTGAGCTCCACCTTCGCGCCGGCGCTGATTCCGATCACGCAGATCCGCCCGCGGTCGGCGAGCGCGGCGAGGTCGCCACGCACGTTGGGCGCTCCGACCAGCTCGAGCACGACGTCGAACGGCCCGTGCTCCTCGAAGCCCTCGGGCTCGAGCGCGAGCACTCCCAGGGCGGAGACGTGCTCCCGTGCGGCGGGGTCGCGGACGGTCGCGGTGACCCGCGCGCCGGCCATCGTTGCGAGCTGCACCGCGGCCACGCCGACCCCGCCCGCGGCGCCGTGCACCAGCAGGCGCTCGCCGACCGACAGCCCGGCCTGCGTGAAGAGCGCGTCGTGTGCGGTCGTGAACGCCTCGGGCACGCCCCCCGCGGCCGGCCAGTCGAGCTCCTCCGGCACCGGCATGGCGGCGCGCTCGTGCACCAGCGCGAGCTCGGCCTGGCCGCCACCGCCGACCACCGCCATCACGCGGTCGCCGACCTCGAAGCGCGACGCCTGGCGCCCGAGCGCGACCACCTCGCCGGCGAGCTCGAGGCCCGGGATGTCGGGCGGTGAGTCCGGCGGCGCGGGATAGCGGCCCTTGAGCTGGAGCATGTCCGCGCCGTTGAGGCCGGCTGCGCGAACGCGCACCAGCAGCTCGCCGGACTGCGGCTCGGGATCGGGGTGCTCCTCGACGATCACCTGACCGTCGCGGATCGTCGCGGCGCGCATGACCCCGATGCTCGCATACGCCGCCGCCGACTGCCTCGCGGCGGCAAGGACTCGTCTGGCATCTGTGGCTTGGTCGCCGACGTCCTGTGCCGTTGGTAGAACGCGAGCGGTATGCCGGTGCCACGTCCGCATCTGCCGCCGATCTGGCGCGAGAGCAGGATGGGGCTCGAGTGGGCGGCGCTGCTGCGCTCCGACGTGATCGGCGGAGCCGGCGTGCCGGAGGGCGACGGACGCGGCGTGCTGCTGATCCCCGGCCTCCTCGCCGGCGACGGCTCGCTGGGCACGATGACCCACTGGCTGCGCACCGCCGGCTTCTGGACGAAGCGGGCGGGTATCCGCGCGAACGTCGCCTGCTCGGAGCTGGCGTGCACGCGCCTCGAGGAGCGCCTGGAGTGCCTTGCGGATCGCACCGGGCGGCGCGTCGTGATCGTCGGTCAGAGCCGCGGTGGCGTGCTCGCCAAGGCGCTCGCGGCGCGCCGTCCTGATCTCGTGGCGGGCGTCGTCACGCTCGGCTCGCCGGTCGTCTCGCAGCTCGCGGTGCATCCGCTCGTGCTCGCCCCGATCGGGATGCTGGCCGCGCTGGGCAGTGGCCCGGTGCCCGGGCTGATCTCATGGAGCTGCCTGCGCGGCGAGTGCTGCGCGCCGTTCCGCGCGGCGCTCGCCGGCCCGTTCCCGCCCGCGGTGGGCTATGTCGCGCTCTACTCGCGCTCGGACGGGATCGTGAACTGGCGCTCCTGCATCGACCCGGCGGCCGACGCCTGCGTCGAGGTGCGCGCGTCGCACTGCGGCATGGGCGTCAACGCCGGCGTCTACCGCGTCCTGGCGCGCGCGCTGGACCGGTTCCTCGCCGACGACGAGGGCTTCCAGCAGGCCGCTTGAGCGGTCAGCCGCGCTCGAGCAGAGCGACGCACTCCACGTGCGGCGTCTGCGGGAACATGTCGACCGGGCACACGCGGCGCAGGACGTACCCGTCCTCGACGAGCTGCGCCGCGTTGGGCGCCAGCGTGGTCGGGTTGCAGGACACGTACACGATCCGCTTCGGCGCCGCCTCGATGATCCTGCGCACCACCTTCTGCGAGAGCCCCGCGCGCGGCGGGTCGATCACGCAGACGTCCGGCTTGCCCGACTGCTCCACCAGCTCGCGCATCGCCAGCCGGATGTCGCCGGCGAAGAACGAGGCGTTCGTGATCTCGTTGCGGCGGGCGTTGTCGATCGCGTCGGCGACGGCCGGCTCGACGATCTCGACCCCGATCACCTTGCGCGCGCGGCTCGCCAGCGACAGGCCGATCGTCCCGATCCCGCAGAACAGGTCGAAGACGCGCTCGTGCCCGCGTAGCGAAGCAAGCTCGACGGCGACGCCGTACAGCACCTCCGCCATCTCTGTGTTGGTCTGGAAGAACGCCTCCGGCGAGATCAGGAACTCGAGGTCGCCGAGCTGCTCGCGCAGCCGCTTGGAACCGCCAAGACGCTTCGTCGTGCCGCCCTGCGTGCTCTCGCCGGTGCGCTCCGCCTGCGTCCAGAACAGTCCATCGCACTCGACCGCCGCGGCCAGGCCGTCGGTGTCGAGCGCGCCGGGCGAGGTCACGATCCGGAGCTGGCACTC
>DASQMT010000075.1:0-5768 GCA_035645355.1 Solirubrobacteraceae bacterium
GAACGGGACCTTGTCCTTGGTGTCCATCACCGAGGAGATCAGCGCGGCCATGTACTCGGCCGGGAAGTTCGCCTTGAGCCAGGCGGTGCGGTAGGAGATCAGCGCGTAGCAGGCCGCATGGGAGCGGTTGAAGGAGTAGTCGGCGCTCTTCTCGTTGACCGCCCACAGCGCCTCGATCACGTCCGGGGCGGTGCCCGACGCGCGGCAGCCCTCGAAGAACTCCGGCCGCAGCTCGGCCATCGCGGCGCGGTTCTTCTTGCCGATCGCCTTGCGCAGGTCGTCCGCCTTGGGCCCGGAGAAGCCCGCGATCGACTTGGCGATCTGCATCGACTGCTCCTGGTAGAGGATCACGCCCTTCGTCGGCTGCGTGATCGGGCGCAGCCGGTCGTCGATGTACTGCACGGTCTCGGGATTGCGCTTGCCGCGCGCGTACGTCGGGATCTGATCCATCGCCCCCGGGCGGTACAGCGCGACCAGCGCGACGAGGTCCTCGAACTCGTCCGGCTGGACCTTCTTCAGCGCCTCGCGCATGCCCTCGGACTCGAACTGGAACACGCCGACCGCGTCGCCGCGGGCCATCATCGCGTACGTCTTGGTGTCGTCGAGCGGCAGCGTGGTCATGTCGATCCGGTCGCCCGTCGAGCGCTCGATCACGTCCAGCGCGTCCTCGATCACGTCGAGGTTGCGCAGCCCCAGGAAGTCCATCTTGAGCAGGCCGATCTCCTCGATCGGCTTCATCGAGAACTGCGTGACGGTGCGATAGATCTTGCCGCCGTCCTCCCCCGCGCCCGCATCGGCGAGCTGCAGCGGCACGATGTCGGTCAGCGGGCGGTCGGAGATCACGACCGCCGCAGCATGGATCGACGCATTGCGGACGATCCCCTCGAGCCCCTGCGCGACGTCGACGATCTGCTTCGCGGTCGGGTCCTTGGCGACCTCGTTCGCCAGCTCGCTGCCGGACGCGAGGCAGTCGGCGAAGCTCGGCGGCCGGCCCTGCTGGGGATCGGGGATGAGCTTCGCGAGCCGGTCGCCGATCGCGTACTCGTGGCCGAGCACGCGGGCTGCGTCGCGGGTGGCCGCGCGCGGGAACATCTTGCCGAACGTGATGATCTGCGCCACACGGTCGGCGCCGTACTTCTCCGTCACGTAGCGGATAACGCGCTCACGCCCGCGCACCGAGAAGTCGATGTCGATGTCGGGCATCGATACCCGCTCCGCATTCAGGAAGCGCTCGAACAGCAGCCCGTAGCGCAGCGGGTCGACGTCCGTGATCGACAGGCAGTAGGCGACGATCGAGCCGGCGGCGGAGCCGCGGCCGGGACCGACGGCGATGCCCGACTGCTTGGCGAACGCGACGAAGTCGTGCACGATCAGGAAGTAGGCGTTGAAGCCCATGCTGTCGATCACGCCGAGCTCCAGATCAGCGCGCTCGCGCGCCTCGGCCGGCACCGGATCGCCGTAGCGCAGTCGCAGGCCGTCGTCGACCAGCGCGCGCAGGTAGTCCGCCTCGGGCTCCCCGTCCGGCGTCTCGAAGCGCGGGATCAGCTGGCCGCCGAGCGCGATCGACACGTCGCAGCGATCGGCGATCTCGACCGTCGCGGCCAGCGCCTCGGGCATCTCGGAGAACGACTGCGCGAGCTCCTCCGAGCTCTTGAGGTAGAACTCGTTCGTGTCGAACGACAGCTTCGGCGCCGCGAGCGTCGACTTCGTCTGCACGCACAGCAGCGCCGCGTGATGGTGGTGGTCCTCGCGCCGCAGGTAGTGCACGTCGGCGGTCGCGACGAGCTGGCGCCCCATCTCGCGCGCAAGCTTCACGATCGCCTCGTTGACCTGCTCCTGCTCGGCGATCCCGTTGCGCTGGACCTCGAAGTAGACGTTCTCGGGGCCGAAGGCGCTGACCAGGTCGTCGAGGTGGGCGCGCGCATCCTGCAGCCTGCCCTCGACGATGCGGCGGCTCGAGCGCGACGCCAGGCAGCCCGAGAGCGCGATCACGCCGCCGCCGTGACGCGCCAGCAGCTCCATGTCGACGCCCGGCTTGCCGCGGTGCAGGCCTTCCAGGAAGCCGGCGCTCGAGAGCTTCGTGAGGTTGCGGAAGCCCTCGTCGTCGCGGGCGAGCAGCGTGAGGTGGTTGCGCTCGACCTTGCTGCTGCGATCCGTGCGATCGTCGACGAAGTAGGCCTCGAGGCCGAGCAGCGGCTTGATCCCGTGCTTCGTGCACGCCTTGAAGTGCTCGATCGCGCCGTTCATCACGCCGTGGTCGGTGAGCCCGAGCGCCGGCTGGCCGAGCTCGGCGGCGCGGGCGGCCAGCTGGTCGATCTTGCACGCGCCGTCGAGCAGCGAGTACTCCGAGTGGACGTGCAGGTGGGCGGCGGTCGGGGTGCTCACGGATGGAGAAGGCTAGATCCCGGATCGGACGGCGCCGGGGGCCTCCGGCCTGGGTCCCCGCACGCTGCGGGAAACGCCGTCCGGGTCAGGCGGTGCGCCCTTGCGCGCGGTCCGTCCAGCCCTTGAGCGTCGCCACGGCGGCGCGATCGCCGCGGATCACGGGACGCGCGCCGCCGGGGACCGGCTCGTCGCGCAGCAGGCAGGCGAAGGTCGCGCGCGACATCGAGACGACTGCGTCGGGCGGCGCGACCGGCGCGCGGCGAGCGACCGTCACGGGCGCCCCGTCACGCACTGCGACGTGCCAGCGCAGCGGCCGCGGTCCGGCGATCTCCTGCGCAACCGTGAACGTGTGCCCGCGCGTCCACGCGGGGTCGATGGCGTGTGCCAGCGCGCGCCAGACGAGATCCGGCTCGAGGTCGGCGCCCGCGCGCGCGGCGGACGCGAGGTCGAGGTCGCAGGCGACGAGCGCGTCACGCAGCGCCTCGGCGTCGCGTCGCCGGCCTTGCACACGGACCGATCCGATCCAGCGGCCCATGCGCTTCTGCAGCCCGGCGAGCAGCTCGGCGAGCGTGGCGGCGTCCGCGGCGACATGGAAGGCCGCCTGTGCCCGCGGTCGCGGCTCGTGCAGCGGGCGCACGCTCGCATGGCGCCCGTCGCTGCTGATCGCGTAGGTGCCCGCGCCTGCGATCGTGAGGTCGTACTCCAGCGCCCGCGCCAACAGCGTGCCCTGGACCGGGACGAGCGCGAGCAGCAGCCGGGCCGCCGTGCGCGGATCGTCGTGCGCGAGCCTCGCCAATGCGCCGCGCAGCCAGGGATACTCGCGCCGGGCGACCGCGGCCGCCTCCGCGTCGCCGCCGGGCCGCGGTGCCGGATCGAGAGGCGTCGTGCGCGCGCGCAGCGCGGCGGCGGCCGCGTCCAGGTCCTTCGAGAGCTCGCGCCGCTCGGCGACCGACGGCAGCCGCGGAGCGGCCGCGTCGCCGGTGGGGGCGACCGGCTCGGCGCGCGGCGGTGGCGCGGCCTTGGCGTCGGGGCCCGCCGAAGGGGCGGCCGGTTCGGCGACCGGCGCAGCGGCGGGCGCCGGCGCCTCGATGAGAGCCACGCGCTCGAGCTCGGCGAAGGCCGCGCGGGCGGCCTCGAGCTGCTCGCGCACGCTCGCGAGCTCGGCTTCTGCGCGCTCCCCCCGCTCGCGCGCCGCGGCCAGATCCGCCTGCGCGACTGTCGCCTGCACGCGGGCGTGCTCGCGGGCGAGCACGAGCTCGGCCCGCAGCGGCGCGGCGCGGGCGAGATCGGCGCGAACCTGGGCGAGCTCGCCGCGCTCCGCCGCGTTGGCGGCGGCCAGCGCCGCGCGTGCCCGGCGCTCACGCTCGAGCTCCTCCTCGAGCGCCCCACGGGCGACCGCCTCGGCGCGGTTCGTCTCCCTCAGCGCCGCGATCTCCGTGCGCGCGGTCGCCAGCGCGCCCGCCACCGCCTCGCGCGCCCGGCGCTCCGCGGCCAGTGCCGCGTCCAGCTCGGCAAGGCGGCGCTCGAGACCGGCGGCGCGCTCTTCTGCATGCCGGCGCACGCTCGCCAGCGCGTCGCGTACACGAGCGAGCTCCGCGGCGATCGCGGCCAGCTCCGCCGCCGCCCGCTCGCGCGCCGCGGCCGCGCTCGCCTCGGCCACCACGCGCACCTGCTCGAGCTCCTCCCTGCTCGTGGCGAGCTCGCGCTCGAGCAGCCGCACGCGACCCTCCTGCTCGCGCAGGCTGGCGAGGGCGACCGCATCGGCAGACCGCAGCAGCTCGCTCTTGCGTAACCGGCGACGCTGCTCGTCCAGCTCCACTCGCAGCCGAGCGACCGTCGCGACGGCGACGGTCAGCGCCTCTTTCCGGGAATCCTCCTCCGGCGGCTGCGGCGTGCCGGCGTCGACGGCCTCCAGGCTGCGCTCGGTCGCGGGACGATTAGCCTGGAGCGCCTCCAGCCGGCGCTCGAGCTCCGCGCTGCGCAGCTCCAGCACCTCGACCGCCTTCAGCGCATCGGCGGCGCGCTGCGCCTGCGTGCGCTCGGCCGCCTCCGCGCGGCGCGCCCGGCGCTCAGCCATCACGGCGCGGTCGATGACCTCGCCGCCGGTCTCCTCCACCGGCTCGGCCGCCGCCGGGACGGTCTGCGGCGGCTGGAAGCCGCGCTCGGGCGCAGGCAGGACCGCGCGCGCGCCGTTCGCCCATACCAGCGCGAGCTCGCCAGCGGCGGGCTCCATCAGCGCGGCGGGCACGAGGAAGGTCGCGCGCCAGAGCACCGGCTCGCGATTGAAGCGCGCGTCGGGCAACGAGGTGAACTCGCGCGTCTGGTGCCCACGCCGCAGGACGAGCCGGGGCAGCTCCTGCTCGCGGCGCCCGGCGTCAGCCCAGCGCCCGCGCACGCGCACGAGGCCGGCGTCGGACCCCGACGGGAGCCACTCGACCGCCTCGAGCGTGAGGCCGTCGAGCGCGGACACGGAGGTCGGGCGTTCCACCGGCCAGATCGTCTCAGACGGCGCGGCGGCGGATCAGCCTTCGCCGCCGCGCCCGCGCGTGGCGAATGCGACCCCGAGGATCGCGAGCAGCAACGCGACGGCGAGCAGCGGCTTCGGCGCCCGAGCCGCTCCGTACTTGCGGCGCAAGAACCACTTCGCGCCCTTCCACGTGAGCATCCCGAGGAGCTTGTAGAGCATGCCCGTCAGCCTACTCCCGGACGGTCTTGCGCAGGCGCCGGGCCATGCGCGACTGCAACGACCACAGCTCGATGAACCCGGGCGAGGCCTGCTGCGAGAACAGCCCGCCCGACTCCGAGAAGGAGGCGAGCTGGGCGTCGTATACCGCGTTCGGGCTGGCCCGCGTCACGACCCGGACGCTGCCCTTGAACAGCTTCAGGCCGATCGTGCCCGTGACGAGCCGGTTGACGTGCTGGACGTAGGCCTCGATGTCCTCGCGCAGCGGCTCCCACCACAGGCCGGCGTAGACGAGGTAGGCCCACTTCTGGTCCAGCGCAGGCTTGAACTGGTTCTGGTGGATCGTCCCGCACAGGCGCTCGAGCTCCTTGTGCGCCGTCAGCAGGATCGCGGCGGCCGGGACCTCGTAGATGTCGCGCACCTTCAGGCCGACGATCCGGTCCTCGATGTGGTCGACGATCCCGACGCCGTGGCGCATCCCGATCTCGGCGGCGCGCTCGATCAGCTCGACCAGTCCGAGACGCTCCCCGTCGAGCGCGACCGGCGTGCCGGCCTCGAACTCGACCGAGACGACCTGCGGCTCGTCGGGCGATAGCTCCGGTCGCGTCACGAGCTGGAAGACGTCGTCGTCGGGCGCGTGCGCGAGATCCTCGATCCACTTGCCCTCCGAGGAGCGGCCCCAGAGGTTGTCGTCGATCGA
>DASQMT010000076.1:0-17814 GCA_035645355.1 Solirubrobacteraceae bacterium
GCCGCGTGCGCCGCGTGATCAAGCCGGTCCTCGAGGTGCTCGCGGGCGTCCCGACCATCGTGTTCGGCTACTTCGCGCTGACCTTCTTCACCCCCGAGGTGCTGCGCGGAGCGCTCGGGCTCGGCGTCAACCAGTTCAACGCCCTGTCAGCCGGCATCGTGCTCGGCATCCTTGTGGTGCCGACGATCGCGACGCTCGTCGAGGATGCGATGTCCGCCGTCCCGCAGTCGCTGCGCGAGGGCTCCGCCGGGCTCGGCGCCAACCGCGTCCAGACGGCGATCCGCGTCGTCTTCCCGGCGGCGCTCTCCGGTGTGGTCGCGGCGCTCGTGCTGGGCGCGTCACGCGCCGTGGGCGAGACGGTGATCATCCTGATCGCCGGCGGCCAGCAGGCCAACCTCTCGCTCAACCCGTACGAGTCCTACCAGTCGATGGCTGCGTTCATCGCGGCGACGTCGCGTGGCGACATCCCGACCGGCTCGATCGAGTACGAGACGATCTTCGTCGTCGGCATGGCGCTGTTCGTGTTCACGCTGGTCCTGAACATCCTCTCGATCCGGCTCGTCCGCAAGTACCGGCAGGTGTACGAATGACGGGCGCGCAGATCGCGGCCCGCGCGACGCAGCACGTGGTGATCCCGAAGGCGAGCGGCAAGGACCGCGCGTTCGCCGCCTTCTTCCGCGCGCTGATGTACGGCGCGGTCGGGCTGAGCATGCTCGCGCTCGCAACGCTGCTCTACGACGTCGCCCGCGACGGAGCGCCGCGGATCTCGTGGGATTTCCTGACGAGCTTCCCGTCGCGGATCATCCCGGCGAACTCCGGCATCCAGTCGGCGATCTACGGCACGCTCTGGCTGATGGTCATCTGCGCGGTGATCGTCGTCCCGCTCGGGATCGCGACCGCCGTCTACCTCGAGGAGTATGCCGACCGCAGGAAGTGGTGGAACCGCCTGATCGAGGTCAACATCCAGAACCTCGCGGCGGTGCCGTCGGTCGTCTACGGGATCCTCGGCCTCGCGTTCATCGTCCGCGGCCCGGTGTCGCTGGGCCGCACCCTCCTGGCGGGCGGTATCACGCTCTCGCTGCTGGTGCTCCCGGTGGTGATCATCGTCGCGCGCGAGGCGATACGCGCGGTGCCGCCCTCGATCCGCGAGGGCTCGCTGGCGCTCGGCGCGACGCAGTGGCAGACGATCTGGAAGCAGGTCCTGCCGGGCTCGATCGCCGGCATCGCCACCGGTGTCATCCTCGCGCTGTCGCGGGCGATCGGCGAGACCGCGCCGCTGCTCGTGATCGGCGCCGCCGTCAACCCGCGCTTCAACCCGGACGGCCTCGGCTCCGCCTTCACCGCACTGCCGATCCAGATCTTCGCCTGGACGCAGGATCCCAACCGCGAGTTCGTCGAGCTTGCCGCGGCGGCGATCCTCGTCATGATGGTCGTCCTGCTCTTGATGAACTCCGTCGCAATCCTCCTCCGCAACCGCTATGAGCAGAAGTGGTGATCGATCCTTGCCCGAGAACGTGACCGACCAGCGCCGACAGGACGAGGACGTGTCCGCCGCGGCGGCGCGCGCGACCGATCCGGCCGCGACTGCGGTGCGCAGCAGCGTCGCGGAACCGCGCGACGTGATCTTCGCCGTCGACGACATCAACGTCTTCTACGGCGAGCACAGGGCGATCCGCAACGTCACGCTCGGCCTGCGCGTGAACGAGATCACCGCGCTGATCGGCCCGTCGGGCTGCGGCAAGTCGACCTTCATCCGCTGCCTGAACCGGATGAACGACCTGATCCCGTCCGCGCGCGTGGAGGGCAGGATCGTCTATCACGGCGAGGACCTGTACGCGTCCGACATCGACCCCGTGCAGGTGCGCAAGCGCATCGGGATGGTGTTCCAGAAGCCGAACCCCTTCCCCAAGTCGATCTACGACAACATCGCCTTCGGCCCGCGCGTGATGGGCATGAAGGGCGACATGGACGAGATCGTCGAGAACGCGCTCCGGCGCGGCGCGCTCTGGGACGAGGTCAAGGACCGTCTCAAGACCAACGCGTTCGGCATGTCGGGTGGGCAGCAGCAGCGGCTCTGCATCGCGCGCGCGCTGGCGACCGAGCCGGACGTGCTGCTGATGGACGAGCCGTGCTCGGCACTCGACCCGATCTCCACCGGGCGGATCGAGGATCTGATGCTCGAGCTCAAGCAGAACTACTCGATCGTGATCGTCACCCACAACATGCAGCAGGCCGCGCGGGTGTCCGACATGACGGCGTTCTTCACCGTCGAGCTGCACGACGAGGGTCGCTACCGCACCGGCGCGGTCGTCGAGTACGACGTGACGGACAAGATCTTCACGAACCCCGAGGACAAGCGCACCGAGGACTACGTCACGGGCAAGTTCGGCTAGCGGCCCGTGCCGGTCTCGCAGCGGATCCACTTCCAGCAGGAGCTCACGCGGCTCGAGGAGCAGGCGCTCGGCGCCCTCGACCTCGTCGTCGCGACGCTGGACCGCACGCTCGAGGCGCTGCATCACCGCGACATCGAGCTGGCGGGGATCGTGATCGCCGACGACGACCGCATCGACGGGCGCTATCTGGAGGTGCACCAGGGGATCCTGTCGCTGCTGGCGCTGCAGGCGCCGGTGGCCAGCGACCTGCGCGTCGTCGCCGCCCTGCTGCACGTGATCAAGCACGCCGAGCGCATGGGCGACCAGTGCGTGAACATCGCCAAGCTGCTGCCGTTGACGGGGACCGAGCCGCCGGTCGATACGGAGATGCTCTCGACGATCGAGAAGATGGGCGCGCTCGCTCGTTCCGAGGTCAGCCAGTCCAAGCAGGCCTTCAGCCTGCGCGACGTGGCCCTGGCGGAGGACCTCGTGCGCCAGGACGAGGAGATCAACCAGCTCAACAAGGACTGCTTCCGCCGCGCGGTCCAGATCGGCACCGATCCCGACGTGCGCGAGTGGGCGATGACGATGATGCTGGTCGCGCGCGCGCTCGAGCGGATCGGCGACAACGCGGTCGATGTGGGCGAGCAGGTCGCCTTCGTGGTGTCCGGGCTCTTCCGCGAGTTCAGCGACGCATCGCATCGCTGAGCCTGTGACCATGGTGTTACCCGGCCTCCGGGTATCCGCATCCCGTCCTATGCTGGTCGGGAGATGATCCAGCCCGCCTCGGTCCGCCTCGCGGTCCTCGACGCAGACACCGGTTTCCTGCAGGTTCTCTCCAAGCGGCTCGAGGGGGCCGGCTGGCAGTTCCGGATCCTCGCCAGTCCGGTGCCGCTCGACGCGATCGTCGCGATGCGCCTGAACGCCGTGGTCATCGACCTGGCGGTGCTCGGCCCCCAGGGCTGGAGCTACCTCGAGAAGCTCTGCACGCGGCTGCCCGGCCTGGGCGTCGTGGTGTGCACGGGCCAGTCGTCCGTCGCCCAGCGGGTGCGCGGCCTGCGGCTGGGCGCCGACGACTGGATGACGAAGCCGTGCCACCCCGAGGAGCTGATCGCGCGCGTCGAGGCCGTCGTGCGGCGGCGCAAGCGCGCGGAGGCGCGCGTCGACGTCGGACCGCTCGTGATCGGCGAGGTCGAGATCCGGCCCGACCAGTACCAGGCGTTCGTCGGCGGCGTGAGCGTCGAGCTGACACGGCGCGAGTTCGAGCTGATCCAGCTGCTCGCCGATGCCCAGGGCCAGGTCATGCAGCGCGAGGAGGTCTACCAGCGCGTATGGGGGTACGCGATGGTCCACGGCGACCGCTCGGTCGACGTCTTCGTGCGCAAGCTGCGCCAGAAGCTGGAGCGGGCGTCACCGCGGTGGCGCTACATCCACACGCACTTCGGGATCGGCTATCGCTTCGCCGCCGAGTCCGTCGACACGGTCGCGGAGGCGCCGGTGGCGCCTGCCGTGCTCCATGCCCCGGTCGCAGTCGGCGTGCCAGGCGCGGTTGACGCGCCGCTCCCGCCTGCGCCTGTCGGCTCCTGAGCGGGCCCGCGCACGGGCTATCGTTCCCGACGTGGGACCGGACCGCAACAAGCTGCTGCGCAACTTCGCCATCCTGATCCTGCTCGCGGTCGCCGCCTGGCGGCTACCCGGCGGCGGGACGGCGACCCTGACCGCCAACAACATCCTCGGCCTGCTGTTCGCGGGCGGGCTGGTGTTCTTCGGCTACCGCATGTACATGGAGCACCGCTCGACCCTGTTCATGCTCGAGGATCGCGGGCGCGCGCTGCTGTACGGCTCGATCGGCCTGCTCGCCCTCGCGCTGGTGGGAACGTCACGTCTCTGGAGCGAGGGCGGACTCGGCGTGCTGCTCTGGCTGGCGCTGATCGGCGCCGGCGCGTACGGGTGCGTCACGGTCTACCGCGCGTCGCGCGAGTACTGACGCGCGGCGGCTGCGGCGCCGTGGCCGCGGCGCGCCCCGCCGCACGGTGTTGACACACCTTCGCGCGCATTTCGGCACGAACCCGGGTGGTCACTCGCAGCCTCTCCGTGGAGGCTGTCCGCATGCGCTCGTGGCGACGGACGGAAGGGCAGGCGGCGGTGGAGCTGGTGGCGCTCCTGCCGCTCGCCGCGCTGCTGCTCGCAGGTGCCTGGCAACTGGTGATCGCGGGACATGCCGCCTGGGCCGCCGGCTCGGCGGCGCGGGCAGGCGCGCGCGCGGCGGCCGTCGGCGCTGACGCCGGCTCGGCCGCGCGCGGCCAGCTGCCCGCAGGGCTGGAGCACGGGTTACGCGTGCGCGAGCGCGGGCCGGGAACGGTCGAGGTGCGGCTCCGCATCCCACCCGTGCTCGGGCTGCGGCTGCTCGGCCACACGACTGCGTCCGCTCACTTCCGGCCGCAGCGATGACCGTGCCATGCCTGCGTGACGAGCGCGGCCAGTCCTCGGTCGAGCTCGTCGCGCTGCTGCCGCTCACGTTGCTCCTCGGCCTGGCCGTGATGGCGGTGCTGGGCATGCGCGCGACGGCGGGCGCGGCCGCCACGGCCGCGCAGGCCGGCGCCATGGCGCTGATCCAGGAGGCGGACGGCGAGGGCGCCGCGCGCGCCGCGCTCCCGGCACCGGCGCGGCGCCGGGCGCGGATCACCGTCCAGGGAAGTCGCGTCACAGTCACACTCCGCGCGGCACATCAGCCCCCGTTCCTCGGACGCGTGCTCAGCGCGACCGCTTCCGCTTCCGCTTCCGCGGATCCGGGAGCATCACCGTGAGCGCGCCCTTCAGACGAGTCGGGGCGCTGTTCTTCGAGCAGGTGGAGCCGGCAGCCGCGCCGCCACACGGGTCGTCACCGGGACCTCCGTCGTCCTTGAGCAAGGCGGTGGTGCTCGGTCCCCCGACTGCGGTCCTGCCGGTGGCCGCGGCCTGCGCCGGCGAGCTGCGGGCGCGTGCCCGCGCGCTGGCCGCGGTCGTCTGCATCTGGATGCCCGCGGGTGCTGCCCGCGAGGTCGAGGAGGATGCGCCGGCCGCCCGCTCGCCCGCCGGCGCGACGACGCCCGGCGCGAGACGCGCCGCCGCCCGGCTCACGGCTGCCGGTCTGGACGCGACGGCCTGCGGGCGCCTGGCCTGGCTCATGCTCGACCCCGATCCGTCCCTGGCCGCCGGCGGGTTTCGTCGATGCGGAACGGTGGCGGACGTCCCGCGCGTGCTCGCCGTCGCGGGCGCGCGGCCCGAGGCGTTCGAGGAGCTGCTCGTGGAAGTCGACGTCTGCCTCGCCGTGTTGCCGGCCGAAAGCGACCCGACGCTGCGCCAGCTCGCGCTCGCGAGGCTGCCCGTCCGGGAGCGAGCCGTCGTCCCGCCGCTACCGGCGGGACCTCCGCGCTGGGCAGCGATGGCCGGCCTCGCCCGGATGCGCTCGCTGCCCGGAGCCCGCTCATGAGCCGGGGTCGTGCCGCGGCCACCGTCGCGGGCCGCCGCCGGGCGAGCGGGGCCTCCGCGAGCTTCGCGCCGCACCGGCTCGGCCAGGAGAGCGGGCAGGTCGCGATCCTGCTCGTCGGGGGGCTGCTGGCCGTCGTGGTCGGAGGATTCGTGCTGGGCGCCTTCGCCCGCGGGCTCGACACGCGCGCCGCGGCGCAGCAGGCTGCCGACCTGGCGGCGCTCGGCGGCGCGCGCGCCATGCGCGACTCCTACTCGCGCCTGTTCGAGCCGCCGGTGGTCGACGGCCGGCCGAACGGGCGCCACCTCGAGAAGGACGCGTACCTCGCGCTCGGCCGGTCCACCGCGGAGCGCGTCGCTGCGGCCAACGGAGCCCCGGGCGTGAACGTCTCGTTCCCCGACGAGAGCACGATCGCGCCGGTGCGGATACGTGCCGCCGTCATGCGGCGGATCGAGCTCGGCGGCAGGCAGCTGAAGATGCGCGCGCGTGCGGAGGCGGAGCTGGTGCCGCTGGGCGGTGCCGGGCCGGCGAGCTTCGCGAGCGGCGGCGGGTATCACGGGCCGCTGGCGTACCGCCAGGGCAAGCCGATGCGGCCCGATGTAGCGCTGGCGTTCGACCGCATGGCCGCGGCCGCCAGGGCCGACGGCATCGCGCTCGTCATCTCGAGCGCGTTCCGCAGCGATGCCGAGCAGGCCGTTCTGTTCGCCCGTCACCCCGACCCGAAGTGGGTCGCCCCGCCGGGCCAGTCACTGCACCGCAACGCCACCGAGCTCGATCTCGGACCGCGCTCCGCGTACGGCTGGCTCGCCGCCAACGCCGGGCGGTTCCACTTCGTCGTCCGTTACTCCTGGGAGCCTTGGCATCTCGGATTCGCGCTCAACCCGCGCTCGTCTCCGGCGCTCCGAGCCGACGCCACGGCAAGGGGCGGCCTGCCGGAGTTCGTGCCCGCACGCTTCGCGCCGGCGCTCAACCGCGCGGCGCAGCGCTGGAGCGTATCCGCGACGTTGCTGGCCGCACAGCTCTACGCCGAGAGCGGCTTCAACCCGTTCGCGGTCAGCCCCGCCGGGGCGCAGGGCATCGCCCAGTTCATGCCGGCGACGGCCCGCGACATGGGGCTCGACAATCCGTTCGACGCAGCGCGGGCAATCGACGCGCAGGCCCACCTGATGCGCGACCTGCTGCGCCAATTCGGTGCCGTTGCGCTCGCGCTGGCCGCGTACAACGCTGGTCCTGCCCCGGTGTCGGCGTGCGGCTGCGTGCCGCCGTATCCCGAGACACGCGGCTACGTCGCCCGCATCCTGGGCCTGATGAGCGGCGCCGGAGAGCTGCTCGGCGGCGCGGGCGCCGGGCTCAGCGTCAGGCTGGTGCGCTGACGGGGGACGGCGTGCGGCGCTGCCGGCATGGTGCCGTCAACGCCGCACACGGTGCGCGTCCGGCTAGCGGTCGTAGCGTCGCGCGAGCCGCTTGAACTTGCGGTAGGCCTTGCGCGCCGAGCCGTTCGGGTTCACGAGCCCGGCGTCGAAGCCGGAGTTCTTCGGCTTGCCGGTCCACTGGTAGTTGTAGAGCCGCGTGATGCGCGAGCGCATGCCGCTGCGGCGCGTGTCGTACCGGTCGGCCAGCTTGAACATGTACTTCGTGGCCCTCGCCTGGCGCTTCTGGTCGCGCTTGAAGGCGGGCGGGAACGCCAGGATGCCGCCGGTCTCGGTGAGCCACACCTGGCCCGGCACGGTGCGCAGCATGCGCGTCGTGCCGATGATGCGCCTGCGGTTGACGTCGCCGTAGTTGTGCAGTCCGAAGATCGTGGCCTTGCCCTTGGCCACGCGCAGGAACCGGCCCAGCCAGGATTCGAGCGTGCTGCCGTCGAGCACGTCGGCGGCGACCAGCGTGCACGAGCGGCATGCGCTGCGGGCGGCGAGGAAGTAACGCGCCGCGAGCTTGGGCTTCCTGAACACGGGCTGCGAGACGTGGTTGGCCTCGTTCCATATGCCAAAGGTCCTCGCGTGCGGGAACTTGGCGCGGAAGCGCTTGAATCCCTTGCGGAACGTCTTGACCTTCGGCGCCCGGCACGACCTGCTGCGCGAGTAGCGGCCGTCGGTGTAGCAGCCGCGCTTGGCCGTGAAGTGCACGAGCACCTCGATGCCCTCGGCCTGCGCCCGGTCCATGAAGTGCGTCAGCTCCGCGACCTGGAAGCCGTAGCGGTGCCAGTCGTAGGGCACGAGGTAGCGCACGCGCTTGATGTTCAGGGCCTGGAACCTCGGGCTGTCGAACATCGCGGCGTTCTGGTCGGCGATCCCGACCTTGAAGTTCGCCTGCGCCGGCGCGGCGAAGATGGCGCACACCAGGAGCGCCACAACGGGGAGAAGTCGTCTATGCATGGTCATCGCAACCGTCGAGGGTAGACAGGGTTGCGGCCGGAACCTCAGGGATCCGACCGCCGGCGGCCTAAGCTGGATCGAGCAGTGGCCACCCAAACCCTCCGGTCCGACAAGCTGGCCGAGCAGCGGCGCACGCTGCCCGACGAGCCCGGCGTCTACCTGTTCCGGGACGTACGCGGGCGTGTCATCTACGTCGGCAAGGCGAAGTCGATCCGCAAGCGGGTCGCCTCGCACTTCAGCTCGCGCAGCAGCCTCAGCGGCTTCATCGACCACATCGAGTCGCTCGTGGTCCACACCGAGGCGGAGGCGCTGCTCACGGAGCAGAACTTCATCAAGCAGCACCGGCCGCGCTTCAACATCCGGCTGCGCGACGACAAGTCGTACCCGTACATCGCGATCAGCCTCGACGAGGATTTCCCGCGCGTCTACTTCACGCGCGAGCGCCACCGGCGCGACCGCGCCTACTTCGGGCCGTACTCGAGCGCCAAGCGCGTGCGCGGGACGCTCCACCTGCTCGGCAAGATCTTCCTCTTCCGGTCGTGCGAGGGCGCCGAGCCGGGGCGCCGATCGGGCTCGCCCTGCCTCGACTACTACATCAAGCGCTGCGGAGCGCCCTGCGTCGGCTTCGTCACGAGGGAGGAGTACCGCGAGGGCATCGACGGCGTCGTCGCGTTCCTGTCGGGCCGCTTCCGCCAGATCGAGCGCGATCTCGAGCAGCGGATGCACTTCGCGGCGGGTGAGCAGGACTACGAGCAGGCAGCGCTCGAGCGCAACCGCCTGCAGGCCGTCAAGGCGCTGCTCGAGCGCCAGCGGGTGGCGACCGAGGGCTCGGGCACCTTCGACGCCGTCGCCGTCGACGTCGACGGGATGGAGGCCAACGCGCAGGTCTTCCAGGTCCGCGACGGGGTGCTCGCCGACCGCCAGTCGTTCTACCTCGACAACCACGGCGAGCAGGAGCCGGCGATCGTCGCCGAGGAGTTCCTGCTGCAGTACTACACGAGCGCGCTGGCGATCCCGTCGCTGATCGTCGTCCAGCAGCAGCTCGTGGAGGGCTCCGAGCTGGGCGTCCTGGCGGAGCTGCTGAGCGAGCGCCGGGGCGGGGCGGTCGAGATCCGCGCGGCCGAGCGCGGCGGGAAGCGGCGCATCCTCGAGCTGGCGGAACGCAACGCCCGGCTCGCGCTCGACCAGGAGAAGCTCAAGGCCGAGCGCCGGCGCCAGCAGCGCGTCGAGGCGCTGGCCGGCCTGCAGCGGGCGCTGCGGCTCGACGCGCTGCCCGTGCGGATCGAGTGCTTCGACATCTCGCACGTCGGCGGCACGCACACGGTCGCGTCGATGGTCGTCTTCGAGGGCGGTGCGCCCAAGAAGGCCGATTACAGGCGCTTCACGATTCGCACCCATGACGGCAACGACGATTTCGCCTCGATGAACGAGGTCCTGACACGCCGCCAGGCACAGTTCGAGCGCCAGCACGAGCGCTCGCCCTACGACGCCGAGCGCGACGCGTCGTTCGCCGCGCTGCCGAACCTGATCGTGATCGACGGCGGCGCCGGCCAGCTCTCGGCGGGGCTCGGCGCGGTCGAGGGCTTCCGCGCGCGCGGCGTGACAGTCGTCTCGCTCGCCAAGCGGATCGAGGAGGTGTTCGTGCCGGGCGTGCGCGAGCCGCTGCGGATGGCGCACGACACGCCCGAGCTGCAGCTGCTCCAGCGGGTCCGCGACGAGGCGCACCGCTTCGCGATCACTCACCATCGGATCCGGCGCGACAAGGCGATGACGGAGTCGATCATGGACGGGCTGCCGGGCGTCGGCCCGAACCGCAAGCGCTCGCTGCTGCGGCACTTCGGCTCGCCCGAGGCGGTCCTGGGAGCGACGCGCGAGCAGCTCGAGGCGGTGCCGGGACTGCCGGCGAAGGTCGGCCGCGACCTCTACCACCACCTCAACAAGACCGGGCGCTGATGGGCAGGCTCAAGGAGCTGGTGGTGATCTCCGGCTTCTCGGGCGCGGGGAAGTCGTCGGCGCTGAGTGTCTTCGACGACGCCGGCTTCTTCTGCGTCGACAACCTCCCGCCGGGGATGATCCGCTCGCTGGCGGAGCTGTTCCTCCACACCGGCTCGAAGGTCGAGCGCGCCTGCGTGGTGTCCGACCTGCGCGCGGGCGACTACTTCGAGATGCTCGTGGACGTGCTCGACGAGCTCGGGACCGCCGGACTCGTGACGACGCGGCTGCTCTTCCTGCAGGCCGACGACGACCAGCTCCTGACGCGCTACAAGGAGACGCGCCGCCGTCATCCGCAGGCGCGCAACGGCAACGTCGCGGACGGCATCCGGCGCGAGCGCGAGCTGCTCGCGAGGATCCGCGAGCGCGCCGACACGGTTATCGATACCACCGGCCTGAGCGCCTCGGCCCTGCGGCGCAAGGTGGCCGCCGAGATGCTCGAGCCGGCCGAGACCGGCAAGCTCGCCGTCACCTTCAGCTCCTTCGGCCACAAGCACGGGCCGGCGCGCGACGCCGACCTGGTGCTCGACGTTCGCTTCCTGCCCAACCCGCACTGGGAGCCCGAGCTGCGCCCGCTGACCGGCTTCGACCGGCGCGTGATCGAGCACGTCGGGCGCGACGGGCGCCTGAAGGAGCTCTACGACCGCGTGCTGCCGCTGCTCGAGTACCTGCTGCCCCAGTACGTAGCCGAGGGCAAGTCGCACCTGGTCGTCGCGATCGGATGCACGGGCGGCCGGCACCGCTCGGTCGTGATCGCCGAGGATCTCGCGGCGCAGTTCCGCGCGGACTCGCGCTACTTCATCGAGGTCCGGCATCGCGACGTCGAGCGCTCGCCGGCGCGCACCGAGTAGCTACGCTTGCGGCCCCGCCCCAGCCAGAGGAAAGGGTTCTCAGAGCCATGCCAGTACGCGTCGGGATCAACGGCTTCGGCCGCATCGGCCGCAACGTCTTCCGGGCCGCGCACGAGTCCGGCGCCGACGTGGAGATCGTCGCCGTCAACGACATCACGGACAACGAGACACTCGCCCATCTGCTCAAGTACGACTCCGTCTACGGCCCGTTCCAGGGCACGGTCGAGGTTGGCGACGGCGTGCTGCGGATCGACGGCCAGGACGTCCGCGCGCTCGAGGAGCGCGACCCGGCTGCCCTGCCCTGGGGCGATCTGGGCGTCGACGTGGTGATCGAGTCGACCGGCTTCTTCACGAAGCGCGAGGCGGCCGCCAAGCACCTCGAGGCGGGCGCGCAGAAGGTGATCATCTCCGCCCCGGCGACCGAGCCGGACGCGACCGTCGTGCTCGGCGTCAACTTCGACGAAGCCTACGTCGCCGATGACCATGACGTGATCTCGAACGCGTCCTGCACGACGAACTGCCTTGCGCCGATCGCCAAGCTCCTGCACGACTCGATCGGCATCGAGCGCGGGCTGATGACGACGATCCACGCTTACACCGCCGACCAGCGCCTGCAGGACGCGCCGCACTCCGACCTGCGACGGGCGCGCGCCGCCGCGATCAATCTCGTGCCGGCCTCGACCGGCGCAGCCAAGGCGATCGGCCTCGTGATCCCGGAGCTGCAGGGCAAGCTGCACGGCTTCGCCGTGCGCGCGCCGGTCCCGACCGGGTCGCTCGTCGACCTCACGTTCCAGGCTGCTCGCGAGACGTCCGTCGACGAGGTCAAGGAGGTCATCCGCAGCCAGGCCGACAGCGGCGCGCTCGCCGGCATCCTCGCCTACAACGACGACCCGATCGTCTCCAGCGACATCGTCAAGAACCCGTTCTCGTCGATCTTCGACGCCGAGCTCACCTCGGTGCTCGAGGGTCAGCTGGTCAAGGTAGTCACCTGGTACGACAACGAGTGGGGCTACTCGAACCGCTGCGTGGAGCTCGCGCAGAGGGTGCTGGTGCGTGCGCACGCTTGACGACCTCGAGGTCGAGGGCAAGCGCGTCCTCGTCCGGGTCGATTTCAACGTCCCGCTGGATGCTGACCGGCGGATCACGGACGACTCGCGCATCCGCGCGGCGCTGCCGACGCTGACCGAGCTGCGCGGGAAGGGCGCGCGGCTGCTGCTGGCCGCGCACCTGGGGCGGCCGAAGGGGCGCGACGAGAAGTTCTCGCTGCGCCCCGCGGCCGACCGCCTGGCCGAGTTGCTCGGCGAGCCCGTCGCGCTCGCGAGCTCGCTCGGCGACGTGCCCGAGGGCGACGTCGTGATGCTCGAGAACGTGCGCTTCGAGCCGGGCGAGACCGCCAACGACCAGGAGCTCGCGCGGCGCTATGCGGCGCTGGCGGACGCCTACGTCAACGACGCGTTCGGTGCCGCGCACCGCGCGCACGCGTCGACCGAGGCCGTCGCGCGGCTGCTGCCGAGCGCGGCCGGGCGCCTGCTCGAGCGCGAGGTGACCACGCTGACGGGCATCCTGCGCGACCCCGAGCGGCCGCTGGTCGCGGTCGTCGGCGGCGCCAAGGTCACGGACAAGATCGGCGTGCTCGACGCGTTCCTCCAGAGCGCCGACCGGATCCTGATCGGCGGCGCGATGTGCTTTCCGTTCTTCAAGTCGCGCGGCGGCGAGGTCGGCGACTCGCTGTGCGAGGAGGAGGGGCTCGAGCCGGCGCGCCGCATCCTGGCGGCCGGCGGCGAGGGGCTGCGCCTGCCGGTTGATCTCGTCGCGGGGCGCGAGTTCTCCGCTGCCACCGAGACGCGCGCACTCGACGGCGTCGACGTGCCGGACGGCTGGATGGGGCTCGACATCGGGCGCCGCAGCGCGGCCGGTTACGCCGAGGTGATCCGCGACGCCGGCACCGTGTTCTGGAACGGGCCGATGGGCGCCTTCGAGCTGGCGCCGTTCGCCGCCGGCACCCGCACCGTCGCCGAGGCGGTCGCCGAGTCCGGCGCCGTGTCGGTCGTCGGCGGCGGGGACTCCGCCGCGGCGATGAAGGAGTTCGGCCTGGCCGACCGCGTCACGCACCTGTCGACCGGCGGCGGCGCCGCCCTGGAGCTGATCGAGGGCAAGCCGCTACCGGGCGTGGAGGCCCTGTCATGACTCGCACGCGGACGCCGTTCATCGCCGGCAACTGGAAGATGAACAAGACGGTCGCCGAGGCGGAGCGGTTCGTCGCCGCGCTGTTGCCGCGCGTCGCGGCCGTCGACGGTGTCGAGGTCGTCCTCTGCCCGCCGTTCCTCGCGCTGCAGGCGCTCGTCGACTCCGCGCGCGGCTCGCAGGTGGCGATCTACGCTCAGACGATGCACGAGGCCGACGAGGGCGCGTTCACGGGTGAGGTCTCGGCGGCGATGCTCGCCGAGCTCGAGGTCGCCGGCGTGGTGCTGGGCCACTCCGAGCGGCGTGAGCACTTCAACGAGACCGACAAGGCGCTCCAGCTCAAGGTGCCCAAGGCGCTCGAGGCGGGCTTGACGCCGATCCTGTGCGTCGGCGAGACCGAGGACGAGCGCGAGCGCGGCGAAACCGAGCGCAAGCTGCGCCATCAGGTCCAGGAGGGTCTGGAGAAGGTCCCGATCGAGCGCCTGGCGGAGGTGGTGGTCGCGTACGAGCCGATCTGGGCGATCGGCACCGGCCGGACCGCCACGCCCGAGCAGGCGCAGGAGGCCGTCGCCTTCGTGCGGGCGCTCGTGGCGGGCTTCGACGCGGCCGCGGCTGAGCGCGTGCGGATCCTCTACGGCGGCTCCTGCAAGCCCGGCAACGCCGCCGAGCTGATGGCGCTGCCCGACGTCGACGGGGCACTGGTGGGAGGCGCGAGCCTCGACCCCGCCGACTTCGCCGCCATAGTCGAGATCGCCACCCGGGCGGGATGACGGTCCCGTCCGTCTGCCTCGTCGTGCTCGACGGGTGGGGACTGGCGCCAGACGGTCCGGGTAACGCCGTGTCGCTCGCCGACACGCCGGTGTTCGACCGGCTCTGGGCCGAGCACCCGCACACGACGCTGACCGCCTGCGGCGAGGCCGTCGGGCTGCCCGCGGGGCAGATGGGCAACTCGGAGGTCGGCCACCTCAACCTGGGCGCGGGGGCGATCGTGCCGCAGGACCTCGCGCGCATCGACGCCGCGGTGGCGGACGGATCGCTCCGGGCGAACGAGACCCTGCGCGCGGCGCTGCAGGCCGCCGGACGCGTGCACCTGATCGGCCTCGTTTCGAGCGGCGGCGTGCACTCGTCGGAGCGCCACCTGGCCGCGCTGATCGGCCTTGGCGCCGAGCTCGGGGTTCCGGACCTCGTGATCCACGCCTTCACCGACGGCCGCGACACCTCGCCGACGTCGGGCGCGGACTCCGTCGCACGCATCGAGTCCAGCTGCCGCGAGTCCGGCGCCGGCCGCGTCGGCTCGGTCATCGGCCGCTTCTACGCGATGGATCGTGACGGGCGCCGCGAGCGCACCGCGGCGGCGCTCGGCTTGCTCTGCGAGGGCCGGGCGGAGCACCACGCAGGCACGGGCGAGGCGGCGGTGCGCGCCGCCTACGAGCGCGACGAGACGGACGAGTTCGTAGGTGCGACGACGGTCGGGGAGGAGGCCCGGATCCGGCCGGGCGACGCGGTGCTGGCCTTCAACTTCCGGCCCGACCGGATGCGCCAGATCACCACTGCACTGGCGGAGCGGGTCGACCACATCACGACGCTGACGCAGTACGACGAGGACTGGAGCTTCCCGGTGGCGTTCCCACCGCACCGTCCCGCGATCACCATCGGAAAGCTGATCGCCGCCGCCGGGCGCGCGCAGCTGCACGTTGCCGAGACGGAGAAGTACCCGCACGTGACCTACTTCTTCAACGGCGGCGACGAGCAGCCCTACGAGGGCGAGGTCCGCGAGCTGGCGCCCTCTCCGCGCGACGTGCCGACCTACGACCACAAGCCGCAGATGAGCGCCGAAGAGGTCACCGAGGGGTTCTTGCGCCACTGGGACGAGCAGGACTTCGCCTTCGCGATCATCAACTACGCGAACGCTGACATGGTCGGTCACACGGGCGTGATCGAGGCGGCGGTCACCGCGGTGGAGACCGTCGACGGTTGCCTCGGGCGGATCGTCGAGGCGGTGCACGCGAAGGGCGGCTCGTGCATCGTCACGGCTGACCACGGCAACGCCGACGAGATGCTGGAGGAGGACGGTTCACCCGACACCGCGCACTCGCTCAACCCGGTGCCGTTCATCATCACCGCCGGCGCCGACGCGCTGCACGGGAACGGGATCCTCGCCGACGTCGCCCCGACCGCGCTCGGGCTGCTCGGCATGGAGCAGCCCGAGCAGATGACCGGCCGCTCGCTGCTGACCCAGCCCTGATCGGTTGCCGACACAACCAAGTCGGAGCTATGCTTCCGGACGTGACCTCCCCTTCAACCCCGCTGCAGGAGCTCAGCGCGGTCGAGCTGGGCGCCTGGCGTGGTCTGCTGCGGGTCCACAGCGCGCTCGTGCGCGTCCTCGACGCCCAGCTCGAAGCGGCCCACGGCCTGCCGCTGTCGTCCTATGACGTGCTGATCCAGCTGCAGTCGGCGCCGGGACGGCGGCTGCGGATGGCCGAGCTGGCCGAGAGCGTCCTGCTCAGCCGCTCCGGCATGACGCGGCTGGTCGACCGGCTGGTGCGCGACGGGTTGATCGTGCGCCACACGTGCGAGTCCGACGGCCGCGGCAGCTTCGCCGTACTGACCGACGAGGGCGAGGCGCTGCTCGCCCGCGCGCGGCCCACGCATCTCGCCGGCGTGCGCGAGCGCTTCCTCAGCCGGTTCTCGCATGAGGAGCTGATCATGCTGTCGCAGCTCTGGGAGCGTGTGCTTTCCGACAGCACAAAGACTTGATACGACGCGACTTAGATCTTATAATGACGGCAGGTCACATCCAGTAGTCGAAGAGCAAAGGGGGTGGAGTCGTGACCATCGTTCGCTGGGAGCCACTTCGTGAGCTGAGCTCCCTCCAGAGTGAGATGAACCGGCTGTTCAACACGGCCTTCGACGCGCCCGCGGGTGGCAACGGCGGCAACCGCCGCTGGACGCCGGCGATGGACCTCGTTGAGACCGACGACCACTTCGTCCTGCGCGCGGACCTGCCCGGCATGGAGCAGTCCGACGTGACGATCGAGCTCGAGGACAACGTCCTGACGGTGTCCGGCGAGCGCAAGGCCGAGCACCAGGAGAAGCACGAGGGCTTCTACCGGCTCGAGCGTGCGTTCGGCTCGTTCTCCCGCTCGCTGACGCTGCCGAAGGGGATCGACCCGGAGGCCGTCACCGCGGAGTTCTCGAACGGCGTGCTCGAGGTCCACGTACCGAAGCCCGAGGAGCGCAAGCCGCGCAAGATCGAGATCGCCGCTCGCGAGGGCGACAAGGCGATCGAGGGCGCGGCCGCCTGATCAGCCCCCCGGCGAGGGCCCGCTCCGGCGGGCCCTCTGCTTTCCTTCGGCGCGCTTGGCGCCGTCCTTCACGATCCGCACGCGCGACCCCGGCTCGCGCGCCCGCACCGGCACGCTGGGCCTCGCGCATGGCGAGGTGCAGACGCCGGCGTTCGTGCCGCTGGCGACCAAGGCGGTCGTGAAGACGCTCGAGGTCTCCGAGGCCGCGGAGCTCGGCTTCGAGATGGTTCTCTCGAACACGTTCCACCTCTTTCTCGCGCCGGGACCCGAGCTGATCGAGCGCTTCGGCGGGGTGCGCCGCTTCATGCGCTGGGACGGGCCCGTGATCACCGACTCGGGCGGCTTCCAGATCTTCTCGATGGGGCACGGGACGGTCGCCGACGAGATCAAGGGCCGTGCCGCCCGCAGCAGCGGCTCCGGCGCGATACTCGGCATCGAGGAGGACGGCGTCCGCTTCCGCTCCTACGTCGACGGCTCGGAGCGCTTCATGGGCCCGGAGACGTCGATGGCCGTCCAGGCGGCGCTCGGCTCGGACATCGCGCTGGTGTTCGACGAGTGCATCCCGTTCCATGTCACGCGCGACTACAACGCCCGCTCGACCGAGCGCACCCACCGCTGGCTCGACCGCTGCCTGGCGTGGCACGAGCGGCACGGACCCGACTGGCAGGGCGTCTACGGCATCGTCCAGGGCGGCGTGGAGGGGGACCTGCGGCGCTGGAGCGCGCAGGAGGTCGCCGCCCGCGACACCTTCGGGCTTGCGATCGGCGGCACGCTCGGGCGCGACAAGCAGCAGATGTACGAGGTCGTCGGCTGGGCCACCGAGGAGCTGCCCGAGCAGCGCCCGCGCCACCTGCTCGGGATCGGCGACGTCGACGACCTGTTGCGCGGCGTCGAGCTGGGCATCGACACGTTCGACTGCGCGATGCCGACCCGCATCGGCCGTCACGGCATGGCTGTCGTGCCCGACCCGGAGCGGCGCTGGCGCGTCGATCTCGCGAAGGGACGCTTCCGCGACTCGGACGAGCCGCTGTGCGAAGGCTGTCCCTGCCGCGCGTGCGCGGCGGGGTACTCGCGCGCCTACCTGCATCACCTCTTCCGCCTGCGCGAGATGACGGCCGCGCGGGTCGTGACGCTGCACAACCTCGCGTATCTGCAGCTGCTGATGGCCGGGCTGCGCGAAGCGATCGACGCCGGGCAGCTGGCGGCTGCGGTGGCTGCCGCGCGCTCGGGCGCCGCGCCGTGGGAGCGCTAGCGGGTGTTGTCCTC
>DASQMT010000077.1:0-2783 GCA_035645355.1 Solirubrobacteraceae bacterium
CCGTTGGTTCCGATTTCCGCGTGTTGCGCCACACCGAATCGATACGCGCCTGTAGGGCCGGCGCCATGAAAAAGACTCATCACCGCGGCCATCGCCGCGACTGCCCTTCTTGGGGCGGCTCCGGGCGGCGCCCTCGCCGCACAGCAGCCGTTCGCGAAAGTCATCTCGCACGTCAAGCTCAAGAAGGACGGCACTGCGACCGTGCGGGCGCGCTAGATGTGCGAGTCCTCGACGCATCTGTGGGTCTTCGGCGAAGCAGACGGCCGAGGGCTCCGTCGATCCGGCGCTCGAGGACGAGGGCAGCAGCAGCGCCGCGGCGGCGTGGATGGACACCAACGACTGGGTGACCGAGGGCGGGGACACGTTCCCGATCTCCAGCGGCGACGAGCAGCTGGTGTGCGACGGCCGCACGCACTCACAACGCGTCACCATCGACGTCACCAACGCGCCCTGGGACTCATGGGACGCACTGCAGCCCGGCATGGCGTGGGTGCAATGGTGCATCGTCGAGGGACCCGAGAACGGCGAGTTCATCAGCGACCAGCGTTGGGTCTCCGTCAAGTAGCCCGTGCAAAGGACCGGCTCGTCCGGGCGCATACTGCGCGCGGTTCGAGCCGGTCTGAGTCGAGCCCGACGAGCTTGGCTGCGGTGAGCGGGCAAGTCACGCCAAGGAATCCTCGACCGGCGACGAGCGACACAGCGAAAGGCAGCTCGGTTGACCGCTCGTTTGGGCCGGCAGTAGTGTCGCCGCACCGACGAAAAGGGGGCTGACGGTGCAGACCTACGTGATCCTTCGACGCAACGGCTGGAGATCAGGCGAAGAGCTCGAGGAAGCGGGCGAGCGGTCAAAACAGGCCGGCGACGAGATGTCCGATGACACCCGGTGGATTCGCAGCTACGTCCTCGACGAGGGCGCGGGACCCGTGGGCACAGTCTGCATCTATCAGGCGACCAGCCCAGAGGCGATCCGCGAGCACGCACAGCGGGCCGATCTGCCCGCCGACGAGATCATTCCCGTCGCCGACACAGTGGTCGTGCGTCCTGATCCCGAGCCGGCGAGCGCATAGTCGCAGTCGAGGATCGACGGCTGCGCCTCCCGGATGAACGCTGACCATCCGTCAGTCGCTCCGTTAGCCGCCTGCCCCGGAAACGAGAAAGCCCCGCTGATGCGGGGCTTTCCGTGAGATAGCGGGGGCAGGATTCGAACCTGCGACCTTCGGGTTATGAGCCCGACGAGCTACCTGGCTGCTCCACCCCGCGACGCTTGGGCGCTGAAGATTAGCACCGCAGTCCGGGCGTTCAAGCCTCCAGGAGACGGGCCATGCGCAGGCCGTTGCGGACCGCGAAACCGTCCCAGTCGTTGTTGAAGTAGGCCAGCACCTCGGCCTCGGCGCGCAGCTCGCGGATCCGCTCCGCCCAGGCGCGCAGCTCCGTCTCGGAGTAGTTGCCACGCCGCCCGCGGCTGCCGTAGTGAAAGCGGATCAGCGTCCAGTCCGCGGTGAGCGGCGAGGGCGGCAGCGGCCGGCGCGGGTCGTCGCCGATCACGAGCGCCGCGCCGAAGGTGTGCAGCAGGCCGAAGACCTCCGAGCAGAACCAGCTCGGGTGGCGGAACTCGAAGCAGTGGCGGCCGGGCGGCAAGCGCTCGAGCGCGAAGCCCAGCCGGTCGTCGTCGCGATGGAAGCTCGCCGGAAGCTGCCACAGCAGTGGTCCCAGCTTCGGCGACGCGGCCAGCGGAGCGATCCCCGCGTAGAGCCGCTCAACGCCGCGCTCCATGTCCTGGAGCCGGCGGATGTGCGTCAGGTAGCGGCTCGCCTTGATCGTGAAGAGGAAGCCCGGCGGCGTCTGCTCAAGCCAGCGGGCGACTGCCTCCGGGCGCGCCAGGCGGTAGAACGTCGAGTTCACCTCGACCGTGTCGAAGAGCGTCGCGTAGTGCGAGAGCCAGCGGCGTGGCGGGCAGCCCGGCGGGTAGACCCGGCCACGCCAGTCGGCGTAGTTCCAGCCCGAGCAGCCGACGCGCACGGGGTGGAGCGTCACGAGCCCAATCTATAGCGTCCCCGCCCATGCGCGTGGCGGTCGTCGACATCGGTACGAACTCGACGCGCCTGCTCGTCGCCGACGTGTCCCCCGGAGCCGCGATCGAGGAGCGGGTGCGGGAGTCCACGGTCACGCGCCTGGGCGAGGGCGTCGACACGGCCGGACGACTAGGCGAGGAGCCGCAGCAGCGGGTGTTGCGCGCGCTCGAGCGCTACACCGCGCAGATCCGCGAGCAGAGCTGCGAGGCGAGCGCCATGGTGATGACGTCGGCGGTGCGCGACGCCGCCAACGGCGCCGAGTTCGCGGCCACCGTCCAGGAGCGCTTCGGACTGCAAGGACGCACACTGAGCGGCGAGGAGGAGGCCGAATTCACCTATGCCGGCGCGACCGCCGCGCGCTCTGCGGACGACTCCACCGAGCTCGTCGTGATCGACATCGGCGGCGGCTCGACAGAGCTCGTCTGCGGCGCCCGCGGGCGGCTCGGCTTCCACGTCTCGACCCAGATCGGCGTGGTGCGCCACTCGGAGCGCCACCTGCACTCCGATCCACCCACGGATGCGGAGCTCGCGACGCTCGCGGCCGAGGTGGGCGCGAGCGTCGTCGCCGCCGTGCCCGAAGACGTGCGCAGGCGCAGCCAGGCCGCGGTGGCTGTGGCCGGGACCGCGACGTCGTGCGCGGCGATCGACCTCGAGCTCGAGCGCTACGACACCGCGAAGGTCGAAGGGCACGTGCTCTCGCGCGCGCGGCTC
>DASQMT010000078.1:0-2510 GCA_035645355.1 Solirubrobacteraceae bacterium
ATGTCGTGGCGGAAGTTCTCGAGCTGGTGGGCTATGGCGCGCATCAGAGCCACTCTAGAGCGGGTTGAACAGCAGCCCGGTGAGAACCTTCGGGAAGAAGTAGGTCGACTTGGGCGGCATCACCTCGCCGGCCGCGGCGACCGCGCGCACCAGCGTGACAGGCGCGGGCCCCATGAACAGGCCGGCTTGGACGTCGCCCGACCGGATGCGCTCGCGCGCGTCGGCGGTCGAGCGCGCGTAGTCCAGGCCGCGCAGGTGCGCGATGTCGTCCTCGCTCATGCCCAGCGCACCCTGCAGCAGAAGCGCCTCGGTCACCGCCGTGTCGAGCCGGCGATAGGCGTCCGGCTTGCCCGGCAGCGCGGCGTCGGCGATCGCCGGGTCCTTCAGGGTCAAGCGCAGCGGGCGGCCGTGGTGCGCGTCGAGGAAGCCGATCCGGACGCGGTCGTCCTGCGGCGGCTCGAGCTCGTCGTCGCCCACCTCCTCGATCTCCCAGTCGCCCCGGATCGCCTCACGCAGCGCGACCCGGCGGGCATCGTCGAGCCCGGTCAGCAGGCGATGGGTGGGGAAGATGGTGAGACCCGGATCGCTCATCGACACGAGGCACATCAGCGTGTGGCGGTGCGGTCCTTCGCCCCCGATCTCCTGCGCGTATGCGCGCGCGGTCTCGTAGCGGTGGTGGCCGTCGGCGATCAGCAGCTCGGCCGGTCGTAGCGCCTCCTGCGCGGCCGCGATGGCGTCACGGTCGCCGACGCGCCAGATGCGATGGGTCGTGCCGTCGTCGTCGGTCAGCTCGCCGAGCGGTGCGCGCTCGAGCTCGGGCGCGAGGGCCGACCAGGCGTCGCCGTCGTAGAGCGAGAAGATCGGCGAGAGGTTGGCGCGCGTCGCGCGGGTCAGCCGCAGCCGGTCCTCTTTCGGCCCCGGATGAGTGCGCTCGTGCGGGCGGATGCGCCCACGGCCGTAGTCCTCTACGCGCACGCGCGCGAGCAGGCCGTGGCGCGTGCGGCGCTCGCCGTCGGGTCCGGTGTAGTCCTGCTCGAGCGCCCACAGGGCCGGCTCGGGGTCGGCTACCACGATGCCCTCGTCGCGCCATGCCCGCAGCGTTGCGGCGGCGTGTGCGTACGGGTCCCCGCCGGATGGGTCACGGGGCAGGTCGACGGCGACGACGTTGTGCGGCGAGCGCGCGAGCAGGCGCTCGCGCTGCTCACGATCGATCACGTCGTAGGGCGGCGCGGTGACCGGCGCGAGACCGCCCGTACGGTCGAGGTCGTAGTGCAGCGCGTGCATGGGCGTGATGTCGGCCACGGACGGCGCCGGATGCTAGAGGCTCACCGCGACCACGCCGACGCTTCGTCCGGGCGTGCGATGATCTTTGCCAAGACGGGGTGTAGCTCAGCCTGGTTAGAGCGCTGCGTTTGGGACGCAGAGGTTCGCCGGTTCGAATCCGGCCACCCCGACTCCACGAAAGCCCCGCTACCACGGGGCTTTCGCCGTCTTAGCGGATTGCCGTGGGCCAATATGGGGCCGTCTCGATCTCTTCAGCGTCGCTTTAGTGGCGGACGGCTGGGTGACGGTGGCGGGTCGGCACTGCGACGTTCGGGCTTCGTCGGATTGCGCAGCGGCCTCAGGGGTGGCGGCGAGGGAGCGGGTTTCGGTTGGTCTTGTGCCATCGGGCTTTCGCCTCCTGTCTCACGCGAGCTTGACGGTCCACAGGACAACTTCGAGTCCGAGCGCCGCTGCCCCGAACTGAAAGAGGATCAGCAGCTTGTCGAGGCGACGATGGACGCGCCTGTCAGGAGAACTCCGGTGCGCGATCGGAGCTCGTCGAGCACTCGCGCTAGTTGTTCAAGGGCGCGAACTGACTCGGCGTAGGCAAGTTCTTCAGGCGAGTTCACAACGCCGCTTCGCTCGATTTCTGCTGACTTGCGGTTCGACAGGGATTCGAGCAGAAGATCCGGTCGCCCTTCATCGGCCGAAACCATCGATCGCAGTCGATCGCGGCGCACTGTCGCCGCTGCGGGAGCTCGAGGCGCGCCGGGTCGAGCCGACATCGCACGGCTGCGGGACGTCACCCTGGACGCCTACGCGGCGGGCGATGACGACAAGGCGGCGAAGGCGAGCGGTGAGCGCGCGGAGCTCGAGCGGAGCGGGTTGCAAGAGGCGCAGGAGCGGCTCGAGGGCTCCAAGCGCGCAGTCGCGAAGGTCGAGGCCGAGCGCGGTCTATACGCCGCTGAGCACGTCGACCGCCTGATCACTGAGCGTTCTGCGGACGCTACGGCGGTCGTTGCGGCGGCTGAGGACGCAATCGAGCACCTAGCCCCGGCGCAGGCCCGCTGGAACGCCGTCGAGGCCGACATGGTGGCGCTTTTGCGGCTCGCGGGTCGAGACACGTCCGCGATGCCGCGGTTCCCTGAGCGGCTCGCGGCGCTCGTCCGTGACGCGCGTCGCGCCAGTGACGTGAGCGTCCCGCCGCCGCTGCCGGGCGGGCACCCGTCGACGCGGCCCGCGGGGAT
>DASQMT010000079.1:0-12679 GCA_035645355.1 Solirubrobacteraceae bacterium
GGTACGACGCAACGGCGTGCCGGACTGTCCAAACGGTCCTAGGACCAATTGCCCCTGGAGACTGCGCGCGGGCGCGCCTAGCGTGACCGCATGCTCTCCACACGCACAGCAAGCGCCACGATCATCGACGAGGTCACGTCCTGGCCCGGGATCGAGGCGGTCGATGGTAGCCGCGGCGAGCTCTCGTTCCGGCTCGGCCGGCGGGAGATCGGGCACCTGCACGGCGATCGCGCAGCGCATTTCGGGTTCCCGAAGCGCGTCGCCGCCGAGCTGCGGGCGCAGGGCCGCGTCGGCCCGCACCCGGCGTTCCCGGACGCGCCCGGCTGGGCGGCGCGCCGGATCGACGACGCCGAGGATGTGCGTGACGTGATCGCCCTGTTGCGGCTCAACTACGACCGCATGGCCGCTACTTCAGCTTGAACGCGCGGATGCGCTCGTCGTACTGCGACGTGTCGCGCGAGTAGACCCCGTAGGCGAGCGCCTGCAGGATCGACAGCAGTCCGCTGTGCGAGCGCACGAACGCCGGCGAGTTCGAGGAGTAGTAGAGCGTGCGGTCGGCGAGCTTGGCGACCTCGGAGAGCGTCGCGTCGACGATCGCGAGCGTCGGCGCCTTGCGGTGGCGGCCGATCTTCATCGCGCGCACGACGAGCGGATGGGGGCGCCCGGCGGAGAGCCCGATCACTAGCGTCCCGGCGTCGATCCGCCCGAGCCGCGAGAGCGCCTCCTGCGAGGGCGACGCGGCGATCTCCGAGCGGATGTCGAGCAGCATCAGCAGGTGGCGCAGGTAGGAGGCGAAGAACGCCATCTGGTCCGTGCCGGCGATCAGCACCCGCTCGCACGTGGCAACGAGCTCGATCGACGCCTCGACCTCCGAGCGCGAGACGCGCCGCGCGGTGTCCTCGACGTTCACGTGGTCGGCGGCGACGGCGGACTCGAACGGGTTCATGTCGAGCGAGAACAGCGGCGCCGCCTGCTCGAGCCCGCGCGGTGGCTGACGGTGGCCGTGGCGATACTCCTCGCGCGCCGACTCCTGCAGCTCCGGGAAGCCCTCGAAGCCGAGCGCCTGCGAGAAGCGCACGACGGTCGAGGACGAGGTGTTCGCCCGCCGGGCGAGCTCCTCGGCCGTGTGGAACGCGACCTCCTCGAGGTGGTCGACGACGTACTGGGCGACGTCCTTCTGGGAGCGCGAGAACTCGTCGAAGCGCGACGTGATGTACGCGGACAGAGTCTGGTGGCCCTTGGCGGCGGGAGGCATCGGAACGGTTCTCGGCATGGCCCGAAGTGGTTTCGACGCCAGGGCCGAAATATCCTTCACCGCTGTGAGACGGCTCCCGACGAAGCTGCCCGGGCTCGTGCTGCTCGCGCCCGCCGTGCACGGTGACGCGCGCGGCTTCTTCATGGAGACGTTCCGCGCCGACGCCTGGGGCGCGGCCGGGATCGCCAACGACTTCGTGCAGGACAACCACTCGCGCTCGCGCCGGGGGACGCTGCGCGGGATCCACTATCAGACCCACCCGGGACAGGCCAAGCTCGTGCGCGTCGCCTGCGGGCGCGTGCTCGACGTGGTGGTGGACCTGCGCCGCGGCTCACCGACCTTCGGCGAGTGGGAGAGCGTCGAGCTCGACGACGAGCAGGGCCTGCAGCTCTACATCCCGATCGGCTTCGGGCACGGCTTCTGCGTGCTCTCGGAGTTCGCCGACTTCGTCTACAAGTGCACCGCCTACTACGACGCGGCGACCGAGGCGGGGATCCGCTTCGACGACCCCGAGATCGGCATCCGCTGGCCGGAGGACGTCGAGCTGCTCTTCTCCGACCGCGACCGCGACGCGCCGCGGCTTGCCGAGGTCGCCGGCTCGCTGCCGTTCCGCTACGACGGATGAGCAGCGACGGGCGCTTCGCGCCGAGTCCGACGGGCACGTTGCACCTGGGCAACCTGCGCACGGCACTGCTCGCATGGCTCTTCGCCCGCACCGCGGGCGCGAGCTTCCGCGTGCGCATGGAGGATCTCGACCAGGGCCGCGTGGTCGCCGGCTCGGCCGATCAGCAGCTCGAGCACCTGCGCGCGCTCGGCCTGGACTGGGACGGCGAGGTCGTGTTCCAGTCCAACCGGCATCACGCCTACGAGGCCGCGATCGACCGGCTGCTCGCCGACGGGCGGCTGTACGAGTGCTTCTGCACCCGCGCCGAGATCCGCGCGGCCGCTTCAGCTCCGCACGGGCCACCGATCGAGGGCGCGTACCCCGGCACCTGCCTGCGGCTGACGACGGCTGACCGGCGGCGCAAGCGAGCCGGTGGCCGACCACCGGCGCTGCGCCTGCGCGCCGAGGGGGCGCGCGTCGGTTTCACCGACCGCCTGCACGGCGAGCAGGACGGCATCGTCGACGACTTCGTGGTGCGCCGCAACGACGGCGCGCCGGCGTACAACCTCGCCGTGGTGGTCGACGACGCCTGGCAGGAGATCGGCGAGGTCGTTCGCGGCGACGACCTGGTCGAGTCGACGCCGCGCCAGCTGTTGCTTGCGGCCGCGCTCGACCTGGAGGCGCCGGCGTTCGCGCATGTCCCGCTCGTGCTCGGACCCGACGGCAGCCGGCTTGCCAAGCGCCACGGCCCGGTGACGCTCGAGCAGGTAGAGCCAGAGGCGGCGCTGCGCTGGATGGCGACCACGCTCGGCATGGAGGGCGCCGGCACCGTCGCGGAGCTGCGGGAGCGCTTCGATCCCGCGGCGCTGCCGCGCGCGCCGACGCGCTTCAGCGGCGGGCTCGGGTAGCACGCTACCGTCAGCCCGGTGCGCCGCAGGCTGTCCCGACCCCTGCTGCTGGTCGCGGCCGTCGTCGCGCTGATCGCGCTGCTGCCGGCGCTGATCCCGGCCCTGAATCCCTTCAAGGAGGACACGGTCGACCGCAGCGGGCCGGTGCTCCTGAAGTCGCTCGAGAACCTGAGCGAGTACCGGGCGGCGAGCGCGAACCTGCAGGTGGTCGTCGACGTCGAGCAGGACACCGAGCTCCTGCCCTCGTTCATCAAGGGCGAGCGGACGCTGTTCGTCGCCGCCGGCAACGTGGACGCCGCGGTCGACTTCAGCGGGCTCGGGCGCGCCCCGGGCGCCGTGCGCGTGTCCGACGATCGCAAGGAGGTGGCGATCACGCTGCCGCCCGCACGCTTGACCGAGGCGCGCCTGGATCAGGAGCGCTCGCGCGTGTTCGATCGCGACCGCGGGGCGCTCGACCGCATCGAAGAGGCGCTGTCCGACGACGGCGGCGCCGACCAGCAGGAGCTCTACGTGCTCGCGGAGCGCAAGCTGACCGAGGCCGCAGCGGGCGACCCGACGCTGCTGCAGACGGCCGAGCGCAATACCCGCTCGATGCTCGAGGGGATGATGCGCGGTCTCGGGTTCGAGAAGATCACGATCCGGTTCGATCGGTCCCAGGTGTGAGCTCGCGCCCGTCTGCGCAGGCGGCGGCGAGCGCCCAGTCGCCCTCGGCGGCGACCTGCTCGAAGCCTGCCGGGACACGCGGCTCGCGCGGCTCCCCGTCGTAGCCCGGCGGGGCGCTGAAGATCGCCGCCGGCGCCGCCGGCGCGTCGGCGAGCCGCTCCAGCCGGCGGTCGAGACGCCAGGCGAGCAGCGCCTTCATGGGCTGGTTCGTGCGCGCCGGCGCACATGCGGCGACCGCTCCGGCGCCCCCGACCGCGTCTACGAGCGCGTCCAGCTGGGTGCGCCGCTCCGCCCGCTCCCCCAGCTCCCCGAGCTGATCCGCGAGGAGGCCGGCGGTGAAGGCCAGCGTGCCGGCCGCGAGCAGCGCGGCGAGCGTCCAGGCCTGTGGGCGAGATCGGGCGATCGCCGCCACGCCGACCCCTGCCAGCACGCAGCCGAGCGCGGCAGCGGCGACGTTGTACCGCGGGTTGCCGGCGTAACCGGCCTGCGTCATGACCGCGACGAGCGCCACCCAGGCCAGCGCGGCGGCCGCGATACGGCGGGCGACCGGACAGCCCAGCGCCGCACCGGCCACGGCGGCCAGCAGCACGGGAACTGTCAGCAGCCCCGCGAAGTCGCGCAGGACCTCCAGCGCCGGCAGGTCGGCGTAGACGGCGCTCTGGGGACTCGCGGTCCCGCGCGCCGCCGAGGAGGCGCCGAGCGCACCGCCGGCCCCGATCAGGTCAGGCCCGAACCAGAGCACCGGCACCGGCAGCAGCGCGAGCGCGAGCGCGCCGGGCGCGGCTAGCCCGCTGCGCCAGAGCCAGAGCGCGTAAGCACCCAGGAACGGCCACGCCTCCGGGCGCAGCAGCGCAGCGCCGAGCAGCAGCACGAGCGCGGGCATGTGGCGTCCGGCGAGGAGCGCCACGATGGCCCAGAGCGCGGCGGCGGCCAGCAGGCCCTCGGAGTTGCCGAGCGCACTGTTGAAGAGCCACCACTCGCTGACCGCCATCGTGACCGCCGCGGCCGCGGCAGCCGCGGGCCCGGCTAGCCGCCCCGCGAGCGCCGCCGCGCCCGCGACCGCAAGCAGCCCGCCGGCGCGCGCCAGCACAAGCCAGAGCGCGGGCGCGGCGCCCCCCGCGAGCGTGAGCACCGTGGTCGCGACGACGGGAAGCGGCTTCCACGACGGCCCGCCGGCAGTGTCGAGCTCGAGCCGCCCCGTCTCGCGGCCCCAGACCAGCCACGACCACGGGTCGAATGCGAGCGCCCACGGAAGCAGCAGCGAAAGGGCGGCGAGCAGCAGGCACGCGGCGACGAGGCGGACGTGCCGCCCCGCGCCGTCACGCAACGCTGAGCAGGATCAGCACGAAGGCGAGCAGCAGCACCGCGACGAGTGCGAGTGCGAGGATCCGCAGTCCCCAGACCTCCGTCTGGCTACGCCGCGCCGCGAATGACGCGCCGGCTCGGGCGCGGGCGGCGGTGGCCGTGCGGCGCGGCCCGGGCAGCGTCTCCTCGATCGGCGCCTCGACCGTGTCGGCGGCGTGCCCGTCGGAGGCGAACAGCTGCTCGAGCCGCGACCGGAGCGCCTGCAGCGAGACCGCCCGAGCGGGACCGTGCGTTCCGTTCGCTGCGGGCGCCGCGCGCGCACCGAGCTCGACTGTCGGGTCACCGTCCTCCTCCAGGTCCGCGGTGCCCGAGCGCGAACGCAGCCAGCCCGGCATGCGCACGCCACCGGCGGGCTCGGCCGCCGGCCGCGCGCCGGCGCGCAGCGGACCGGGCGGGTCCAGCGCTCCGGGCAGCGAGGCGGCCTGCAGGAGCACGGGAGCGGGCTGGGTCGTGTCCTCGGTGTCGGCCTCGGTCGGCTCCTCCACCGCAGGCGGCGCGGGCGCCGCGGCGGTCCGGCGGCCGGAGACCGTTGCCGGCGGCGGCAGCGGCGGGCGCTCCGCCAGCTCGACTCTGAGCCGTGCCGACTGCGCCCGCTCCGCATCCAGGTCGGACTGCAGCGCGGCCAGCTCGGCACGCTGCCTGTCGCGGGCCTCTTCGGCCTCCGCGGCCGCGTCGGCGATCGCCTGGCGCAGGTCGTCGATCAGCTCCCGCGCGTGCTCGTCCGCGGCGCGCTGCTGCACGAGCTGCTCGGTGGCCGCGTCGCGCTCGCCCTGTAGCCGCTCGACCTCGGCCGCGAGCTCCGCGCGCGTCTGGTCGCGCTCCCCCGCGAGCCGCTCGACCTCGGCCGTCAGCTGCTGGCGCTCGCTCGCGAGCCGCTCGATCTCGACCGTCGGCGCATCGGCACCGGCAACGCCCTCGGGCTCGTCGAGCTGCGCGCGCAGCTGCATGTTCTCCCGCTCGCGCCCCGCGAGCTCCGCGCGCAGCCGCTCGACCTGGGCACGCAGTGCGGCCACCTCGTTGCGCAAGAGCTCGTCGCTCGAGTCCGGCGCCGCGCGCTTGCGCCGCCTGCGCCGGCGGTCAGGCAGCGGCAGGTCGACGACCACGCTGCCACCGACCTCGAGCTCGGCGGCGATGATCTCGCCGGGGTCGCCCGGCCACTCGAACGTCGCGCGCCAGTCGTCCTCGGCGGTGCCGAGATGCCCGCCGGGGAGCGCGACGAGACGCTTACGGCGACCCGTGCCGGTGTCGATGCTGAGCACGGGCCGGGCCAGCCTGCGCCCTGCGAGCCCCTTCCACCGCCCCGCCAGCTCCAGGCGCTCGTCGGCCCACTCGAAGCACTCGAGTTCGAACGCGACTTCGCGCACCGCCATTCCTCCTACTTCTCCTCCGTGTCCTGTTCTCCTGCCCCACGCGCCGGCTGGGAGCCGGCCGCCCCCTCCGTCTCGCCGGCAGCCCGCGCGCCCGCCGGCTCGACCCCGGAGGTCTCGGGTGCGCGCGGGCGTGCGAACAGCCCGCGGTGCTCGCCGTCGGTGGTGGTGTCCTGGTCGCCGACCGGGCCACGCGATCCGCGCGCATCCACGACGGACACGTGCCGGCGCTGGTCGCGCCGCTCGACCGTGAGCGCGAGGTGCACGCGGCCGAAGGTCAACACGGCGCCGGCACACATCAAGAGCGCCGCGCCGAGCGCCAGCCAGGCGCCAAGGTCGGGATCCTGCCCGATGGCTGCCGGTGGCGGGTCGATGATCTGGGAGGCGACGATCACCGCGACCGCAGTCACAGCGACGGGCAGGAAGCGGCGGTCGACGAGGTCGACCTCCTGGATGGCCAACCCCAGCCCGACGGCGATCGCGGCGAGCGCCAGCATGAACAGCACGACGTCCCAGACCTCGAACGCCTGCCACGCCGTGACCTCGCCGGTGAACCAGGAGAGAAACAGGCTCACGAGCAGCAGCACCGCTCCCAGCGTGGCGAGCAGTGGGCCGGCCTCCAGGCGGCGCGACATGGGTCCTCCCCGGCTCAGGTCCACGGCACACATCTCAGCAGGTTGGGCCCGAGAAGCAGGCGCAGGCGCTCAGCCGACGGGGACCGCCGCTAGGTGGCGGTCGACGACCCGCGCGCAGCGGCGTCCCTCGGCGATCGCGTTGACGACGAGCGACTGGCCGATGCGTGCGTCGCCGGCCACGAACACGCCGCCGCGCGAGCTCGCGTACGCGGGCGCCTTGACGTTCCCGCGCCGGTCCAGCTCCACGCCGAGCTGCTCGACGGCGCCCGTGTGCTCGGGATGGGAGAAGCCGATCGCGATCAGCACGAGCTGGGCGGGCAGCTCGAACTCCGTCCCGGGCACCGGCTCGGGATACGGTGGCGGCGTCACGTACGTGCCGTGGACGGCCTCGACGCGATCGTTGCGGCCGTCCAGGCGCGTGGCGGTCTGGGTCCAGCGCCGCTCGCCGCCCTCGTCGAGCGCGTATGTGCTGACCAGGCGGCGAGGCGCGGCCGGCCAGGGGACGCTCTCGCGCGCCGCCGGGCCCGGTGGCGCGGCGTACGTGTCGAGCACTGTGACGCTCCTGGCGCCCTCGCGATGCGCGTTGCCGACGCAGTCCATCGCCGTGTCGCCCCCGCCGATCACGACGACGTCCTTGCCGGCCGCGCTGAGCTCCGGATCGTCGTCCTCGGCGGGGCCGCGCGCGACCCAGCGGTTGCGCGCGTAGAGGTAGTCCATCGCGAAGCGGACGCCGACAAGGTCCGCGCCCGGGACCTCGAGCGCGCGGTGCACGCGCGAGCCGATCGCCAGCACGAGCGCATCGTGGCGCTCTGATAGCTCGGCGGCCGCCGTGTCGCCGCCGACGTCGACGCCACACAGGAACTGCACCCCCTCTGCCTCGAGCAGCTCGATACGGCGGTCGATGTAGTGCTTCTCGAGCTTGAAGTCCGGCACGCCGAAGCGCAGCAGCCCGCCCGGCTGCTCGTCGCGCTCGTAGACCACGACCTCGTGTCCCGCGCGATTGAGGTGTGCCGCGGCCGCCAGGCCCGCCGGGCCGGAGCCGATCACCCCGACGCTGCGCCCACTGCGCGCGGCGGGCGGGAGCGGGACGATCCAGCCCTCCTCCCAGGCGCGCTCGACGATCGCGAGCTCGATCTGCTTGATCGATACCGGGTCGTCGTTGATTGAGAGCACGCAAGCCGGCTCGCAGGGCGCGGGGCAGATCAGGCCGGTCCACTCCGGGAAGTCGTTCGTCGCGTGCAGCTGCTCGATCGCCTCGCGCCAGCGGCCCTGGTAGACGAGGTCGTTCCAGTCCGGGATCAGGTTGCCGAGCGGGCAGCCGTCGTGGCAGAACGGAACGCCGCACTCCATGCAGCGTGCGCCCTGACGCGCCGCCTCGTCGGCGGGCAGCACCTGATAGATCTCGCGGTAGTCGGCCACGCGCTCGCGCGGATCGCGCTCGGGCGCTGGGGCACGCGTGATCTTGAGGAATCCACCGAGCTCTCCCACAGGACCGGCAAGGGTAGTGGCGAGGATGGGCCGAGGAGGATTCGAACCTCCGTCTGTCGGGTTATGAGCCCGCTGCTCTGACCGCTGAGCTACCGGCCCGGTCCGGCGAGAAGGCTAGAGCGCCGGCGCGCGACCCACCGGCATGCACTAGATTCGGCGGGCGCCTCCCGACCACGAGAAAGGACCGCAAGATGCCGGACCGCGCAGCCCTCGTCACCGGCGCCTCGAGCGGGATCGGCCTGGCGATCGCGCGCATGCTCGGCGAGGAGGGGCTCGCGCTGACCGTCGCCGCCCGCCGGCCGGAGAAGCTCGCCAGCACCGCCGCGCAGCTGCGCGAGGCCGGCCACGACGTGGAGGACGTCGCGGGCAACATGGCCGAGGAGGCCGACGTGCAGCGGATCGTCGCGGCTCACCGCGAGCGTTGGGGCCGGCTCGACGTGCTCGTCAACAACGCGGGCGTCGGGATCGGCGCCGCGGTCGGCGAGATCGTCACGAGGCGCGTCGACGTCCAGCTCGCCGTGAACCTGCGCGCGATCATTCTCTTCTACCGCGAGTGCGCCGGCCTGCTGCGCGCGGCCGGCGCGGAGCATCGCAACGCGCTGGTCGTGAACATGTCGTCGATCTCGGGCAAGTCCGGGCAGCCGTGGCTGAGCGTGTACTCCGCCACCAAGGCGGCCGTGATCGGGTGGACACAGGCGATGAACAAGGAGCTCAGCGGGGACGGGATCAAGTCCGTCGCGCTGTGTCCCGGGTTCGTCGACACCCCGATGACCGAGTTCGTGCGCGAGCACGTGGCGCCCGGCGACATGATCCGCCCGGAGGACATCTCCGAGGCCGTGCGCTTCCTGCTGCGCACCTCGCCGCAGTGCTTGGTCCCCGAGATCGTCTTCCAGCGGCCCGGCGAGGCGCTGTGAGAGTTGAAAGTCGGCGTGCACGACGAGGACAGATCGAATCGCTGCGGGTGCGCGTGGCCGAGCTCGCCGGCGCCCTGGACGCCTGAGGCGGGTGCCGTGAAGCTCGGCTCCGAGTCGCTCTGGGCGGCCGAGGCGTACGGCTCGGCCGCGGTCTCGGCTACAACTGGTTGGCCGCACTGCGCGCCTCGCTCGGCGTGGTCGTTCGCCGAGCGCCGCGAACAGCTGCGCCACGTCGCCGAGCCGGCCGCATGACGCTTCCCCCCGACCTCGAGCTGCGGACGCCGACGCCGGCCGACGAGCCCGCGATCGCGGAGATGATCGCGGCCTGCGACGAGTCCTACCGTTCGTGGGCGCCGCCCGGCTGGGAGCCGCCCGCGCGGGGGTCCGAGCTCGACCGCTGGAACGGGCGCATCACCGACGGCTCGAGCTGGGCGCGGATCGCGGTCGAGCCGGGCGGCCGCGTCGTCGGCCTGGTGAGCTTCACCCAGGCGCTGACCTGGGTGCCCGAGGATCCGAGCGAGGGCGAGCCGATCGCCGGGCGCGCGCACGTGGCGGCCGTCTTCACGCACCCCGAGCGCTGGCGCGAGGGGATCGCCGCGTCCCTGCTCGAGATCGCCGAGCAGCAGATGCGGTCCGAGGGCTTCCATGAGCTGCAGCTCTGGACGCCTCGTCACGCGCCCGCGCAGCGCTTCTACGAGGCCTGCGGCTGGTGGCTCGACGGCCGCGAGCAGTGGTCCGCCGAGCTGGCGCTGGAGCTCGTCGGGTACCTCAAGCGGCTGTGAGCCCGAGCCGGCCCCTGCGCGTCTACCTCGGCGCGTTCGGCGACCCCGGGCATGCGTTCCCGATGCTCGCGCTCGGCGAGGCGCTCGTCGCCCGCGGCCACAGTGTCGCGCTGCAGACGTGGCGCCGCTGGCAGGAGCCTGCGGAGGCGACCGGGATCGAGTTCGTCGCGGCGCCGGAGTACCAGGTCTTCCCCACGCGCGATCGGCCGTTGACGCCCTACCAGGCAGCCGTGCAAGCCGCCCGCGAGACGGTGCCGTCGGTGCAGTCGTTCGCGCCCGACATCGCGGTGTCCGACGTGCTCACGCCCGCGCCCGCGCTCGCGGCGGAGCTGTGCGGCGTTCCAGTGGCGACACTCGTGCCGCACGTGTACCCCTGGCCGGCTCCGGGATCTCCGCCGTTCTCGCTCGGCGCGCGACTCCCGCGCACGCGCGCCGGGGCCTGGATGTGGCGCCGGTTCGACGGCGTGAGCGCCAAGGGACTCGAGCTGGGACGGCAGCAGTACAACGGCTGCCGCGCACGGCTCGGGCTGTCACCGCTGCCCTACGTGCACACGGGCCTCTCGCGCGCGCTCACGCTCGTGGGGACGCTGCCGCAGCTCGAGTACCCGCGCCGCTGGGAGCCATGGCTGCGCGTGGTCGGGCCGCTGCTCTGGGAGCTGCCGGGCGAGCGCGTCGAGCCGCCGCCGGGAGACGGTCCCGTGGTGCTGGTGGCGCCGTCGACCGCGCAGGACCCCGAGCACCGCATGCTGCGCGCAGCACTCGCCGGGCTGGCGCGGGCGCCGGTACGCGTGATCGCCACGCACGGCGGCCGGCTGCCTGAACCGCCGTTCAGCGTCCCGGAGAACGCGGTTCTCGTGCCGTGGCTCTCCTACGCGCGCACGATGCCGGCGGCCGACGTCGTCATCACCCACGGGGGCCACGGCACGCTTGCGCGCGCTCTCTCCTGCGGCTGCGCCCTCGTCGTCTGCCCGGCCGGCGGCGACATGGCCGAGAGCGCGGCGCGCGTCGACTGGGCGGGACTGGGCGTCCGGGTGCCTGGCCGGCTGGTCGGGGAGCGCGCGCTGCGCCTCGCAGTGCAGCGCGCGCTCGCCGACACGGTGATCCGGGTCCGCGCCCGCGCCGCCGCGAACTGGATCGCCGCGAACGACGGGGCGCAGGCGGCCGCTCGCGAGCTCGAGGCCTGGGCCGATCGGTTGCCGCACCCACGACCCTGAGCGGGCACGGCGTGGACTGCCCGAGCCGTCCGTGGCGTATTCGGCGGCGAGCGGACCGGCGCGGCCGTCAGGATCGCGGCGTCGTAATGGCCGCCCGCGAGCAGAAGGCCGATCGCTCTGGCTCCAGGGACCCGGAGCGATCCGAGCCCGACGAGAAGCCGAAGCGCAGGCGCAAGCCGAAGCGCGACCTCGTCGCGGTCTGCGTCACCTGCCATCGCGCCGAAGCCGCCCGAGAACACGCCGAACAACGGCGCTGACCGGCCAGCGAAACGACCGCTCAGCTCATGGGCTCAACCAACCAAGACCACAACGATCGCTGCGACGATCGCCCACAGCAATACGCAGCTCCAAAACGCGACCATGGCTCGCGCTGGCAGCGACAGCTTCTCCGAGTGTTGATCCATAAGTCCAGCCTCAAGGGATTCGCGAGGGACGGGAACCAACCGAAGAATCACCGCCTGCTGCGCCGACGTTGCGTAGTTTTTGTGAAGGTGCGTAGCGGGGGTGTCCGGGCCGCCTCAACGAAAAAAGGTCGCTCGAGCGGGGTGTCTGCTGCTGCCGGCATAAGACTCCAGCGAGTCAACAACGAAAGCGTCCCCGCCCCCCAGACGAACCCATCGCAGCGGCTAGACGCTCGAATTCCGCCCGCGCCTCTGTGGCGTTTGCGACCCTGGTCGCTTCGGAGGAGATACCCGCGACGTGTTTGACGGCGCAATACGCGGCGTGCGCTGCGGCTACAGCCTCCGTCTCGACGCCAGCGGCGATTCGTGTCGGTCCAGCATCGCTGCCAATCGTTCCAAGCGTGCCGGTGTGCATCAGGTCGCCCTCAATCCTCGTTGATCCAAGCCGTTCGGTCCCTGCCGCATCGTGGAGGTATACGAAGTACTGGCCTCCTTTTTGATACGCACGCGACAGTTTCGGCGCTTATCAACCGTTGCCGGCGCTCCCGAGGCGGGGTGTCCGTTGCCGCGCTGTTGGAGAATCAGCCGGCGGTGGTTGCCCGTCGGATCGGACGGGAGCGACGGAACTTGGTACCTGAATTGGTACCCGGAACGGCGAACAACCGCTCGAGGCGGTCGTTCGTGGCAGCTCCGCCCGTGGCAGCTCACGCAAAGCGCAACGAGGTCGGTGGGTGGTCGGGTGCCGCCCTGAGCGCGCGGGATGACGTGGTGCGCGGCCAAGTGATGCTCGGAACCGCACTCTTGGCATGAGCCGTCGCGGCTGACGACGGATTGGGAGAGCTGACGCCGCGGAGAATCTGCCAGCGAACGCCGATCCTGGCCGCATTGAACGACGAGCCGACCAAGCGACGCCAAGAGCGGCGCTTTGCTTTGAGTCAGGCCAGGTCCTCGCAGAGATTGCGAGGCGAACTGGTCGACGACAACACCCTCACGCCGCTTTCGTCGGCGACGAAGCGGAGGTTACCCCGATACAGGAAGATGCCGGGTCCCGGTACATCGCCAGCAAACTGCAAGAGCACCCAG
>DASQMT010000080.1:0-4347 GCA_035645355.1 Solirubrobacteraceae bacterium
GGGCACGCGCTCTGCGCCGAGCTGCTGCCGGGCGTCGATCGCGTGCACAAGATCTCGATCGTGCCGCGCGGCAGGGCGCTCGGATACACGCTCAACCTGCCCGAGGAGGATCGCTACCTCAAGACGCGCGAGGAGCTGATCGACGTCATGACGATGCTGCTCGGCGGGCGTGTCTCGGAGGAGATCGTCTTCGGCGCCGTCACCACCGGCGCCTCCGACGACCTGCATCGCGTGACGGAGATCTCGCGCTCGATGATCCACGAGTACGCGATGGGCACCTCGATCACCTCGCGCAAGGTCTCCGCGCACGGGGGCGAGGTCTCCGACCGCACGCGCGAGCTGCGCGACGACGAGCAGCAGCACCTGACCGACGAGGCCAAGCGATCCGCCGCCAGGCTGATCGGCGAGCACCGCGACAAGCTCGACTCGCTGGCCGCCGGTCTGCTGCGCAACGAGGTGCTCGAGCGGGCCGACATCGACCGCATCATGGCCGGCACCCCGCGGTTCAAGCGCGTGGCCGCCGGCCTGCGCGTCGTGGCCGCCGAGGCGCCCGCCCGCGGCGCCTGAAACGTCTCAGCCCGAAACGACGAGCGCGTAGGCGGAGCGCTCGACCGTCATCCGCTCCATGCCGCGCTCGCGGACCTCGCCGTCGGCATTGATCTCCGTGCGCGGCGGCAGCTCGACCTCGATCACCGCCGCCCGGTGGTGCTCCACGCCGCGCTGTTCCGTGATCGTCCCGCGCCGCATTCCCCAGGCGCGGCGAGCGAGGCCGGCGCGCGAGCCGGCCGGGAGGATCGCGACGTCGAGCACGCCGTCCTGCGGGTCGGCCGCGCCGACCTCGGACCCGCCTCCGAAGGCGCCCGTCACCGCGACGATCACCTGCCAGGCGTCGCCCTCGAACACCGGCTCGCTCGCGGCCCGGACCGAGCAGCTCAGCGGCGCCGCGGTGGCCGCGGCGCGCAGCCCGCCGACCGCGTACGCCAGCGGTCCGAGCAGCGGCTTGAGCGCCGAGGCGCGGCGGGCCGCGACCGAGGCGAGCCCGGCGCTCGCGACGTTCACGAACGGGCGCCCGTCTCCCAGGCGGCCGAGGTCGAGCCGGCGCAGCGCCTCGCCGGTGACCGCGAGCGCGGCGGCCTCCTCTGCGTCGAGCGGCAGCTCGGACGTGCGCACGAAGTCGTTCGCGGTGCCGCCCGGGATCACGCCCAGCGGGATGTCCATGCGCCCGGCCAGCTCCGCGACGGAGGCGACGGTTCCGTCCCCGCCGGCGACCACGAGCCGTTCGGGCGCATACGTCACAACCCGCTCGAGGTCGGCCGGCTCGCAGCCGAAGACCGTGACGTCGGCGCCGTGCTCCCGCATCGCCCGCACGAGCGGCTCCGGGTCGAGCCCGGAGCCTGACGCACGATTGGCCACCAGCGCGACTCGCATCCGCCCGAGGCTACCCTCTCGCCGGTGTTTGGAGCGATCGACCACGTCGGCATCGCCGTGGCGGATCTCGAGGCGGCGCTCGCGCTCCACGAGCGGACCTACGGCATGCGGGTCGTGCACCGCGAGAGCGTCGGCGACCAGGGCGTCGAAGCCGTCCTGCTCCATGTCGGCGACAGCCACGTCGAGCTTTTGCGGCCGCTCGCCGAGGACACGCCCGTGGGGCGGTTCCTGTCCGCGCGCGGCCCCGGACTCCACCATGTCGCCTACCGCGTGGCGGACCTCGAGGTCGCGCTCGCACGGCTCAAGCGGCAAGGCGTGCGGCTGATCGACGAGCGCCCGCGGACCGGGATGCGCGGGTCGCAAGTCGCATTCCTGCACCCGTCCGCGACCGCCGGCGTGCTCACCGAGCTGGTGGCGCCCGCTACCTTTGAAGGATGAACGCGAGACGAGCGGCGATCGGCTTCCAGGGCGGGCAGGTGCTGTCCCTGCGCGTCACCGAGGAGCAGTTGAAAGAGCTCCGCGCGGCCCTCTCGCAGGACGGCGACGGCGACGGCGGCTGGCGCGAGGTCGAGGCGACCGACGGCGCCGTGGTGCTCGACCTGGCGCAGGTGGTCTACCTGCGGGTCGAGTCCGACGAGAACCGCATCGGCTTCTAGCTCGCGTTGCCGAGCCTGCGCGTCCGCGCCAACGCACTCGACCTGGCCCTCTACAAGCACGTTCGCGGCATCGCGCGCACGCCGGCGACCGTGCGCTGGGTGCGGTCCTACTCGCGCCTGGGCGAGCACGGCGCGGTCTGGCTGGCCGCGGGCACGGCCGGGGCGCTGCTCGACGCCCGCCACCGCCGCCGCTGGGCGCATGCCACCGCGTGCGTCGGCGGCGCGTACGTGATCTCGACCTCGATCAAGCTCGCGGTCGGCCGCTCGCGTCCGGTGGTCGAGGACCTGCCGCACCTGATGGCCACGCCGACCGGCCTCTCGTTCCCCTCCTCGCACGCCACCTCGAGCTTCGCCGCGGCACGCGCCTTCGGCCGCCTGCTGCCCTCGCCGGCGCTCTACGCCGCGGCGATCGCGATGGGCGCCTCGCGGCTCTACCTCGGCGTGCACTACCCCTCCGACGTCGCCGCCGGCGCGGCGCTGGGCACGGCGATCGGGAGCCTCGGACGGTGAAGATCGGGATCGTCGGGATGCCGAACGCCGGCAAGTCGTCGCTCTTCAACGCGCTCACGCGCGCCGGCGCCGAGGCGGCCAACTACCCGTTCACGACGATAACCCCGAACGTCGCGGTCGTGCCCGTGCTCGACCCGCGCCTTGATGCCGTCGCGGAGACGGTCGGCGCGTCGACCGTCGTGCCCGACACGATCGACTTCCACGACATCGCGGGCCTGGTCGCGGGCGCGCACGAGGGCGAGGGGCTGGGCAACCGGTTTCTGGGCAACATCCGCGAGACCGACGCGCTGCTGCACGTCGTGCGCTGCCACCGCGACGAGAGCGTGATCCACCCGGAGGGCCGCGTGGATCCCGCGGCCGACATGGAGACGATCGAGACCGAGCTGGTCTACGCCGATCTCGAGGCGGCCGAGCGGCGCCATGCCCGTGTCGTGCGCGAGGCGCGCGGGGGTGACAAGGCCGCGATCGCGGAGGAGGCCTGGCTGGTCGCGGTGATCGCGGCGCTGCAGCGCGGCGAGCCGGCACGCACCGTGCCGGTCCCCGCCGCCGCCCCGGCCGCCCTGCGCAACCTCTCGCCGCTGACCGGCAAGCCGGTGCTCTACGTGGCGAACGTCGACGAGGGCGATGACGCCGTGCCCGACGTGGTGGCGGAGCGCGCGGCGGCGGCGGGAGCCGCCGCGGTCGCGATCTCCTCGCGCATCGAGGCCGAGCTGTCAGAGCTCGAGGACGAGGAGGCCGCCCTGATGCGCGCCGAGCTCGGGGTGGGCGAGACGGGGCTCGAGCGGGTCGTGCGCGGCGCGTTCGGGTTGCTCGACCTGATCGCGTTCTTCACCGCCGGGGAGGACAAGCCCGCGCAGAGCTGGCACCTGCGGCGCGGCCTGACCGCGTGGCACGCCGCCGGGTCGGTCCACTCCGACATCCAGCGTGGGTTCGTGCGCGCCGAGGTGATCGGCTGGGAGGCGCTCGTCGCGGCCGGTGGCTACGCGGGGGCGCGGGAGCGTGGTGTGCTGCGGCTGGAGGGCCGCGACTACAAGGTCGCGGATGGCGACGTGATGACCGTCAAGTTCACGCCCTGAGGAACGTTGCATGAGTTGATGGCCGGACCGGCAGAACCCCTCGTGCTCGTCGCGGAGACGTCCGAGCCGGCCCGTGCCCAGCTGCTGCGCGGGCTCGAGGCGCGCGGTCACCGGGTGATCGGCGCCGGTGACGGGGGCGAGGTGCTCGAGCTCGTGGGTCGCGAGCCGCCCGACGTCGTGCTGCTCCACGACGAGCTCGCCGGCATCGACAGCATGACGGTGCTCGACCGGCTGCGCGCGGATCCCGCACTTGCCGCCGTGCCGGTGATCATGCTCACCGACTCGAGCGATCCCGAGCTGCTGGTGGAGGCGCTGCGACGCGGCGCCGACGACTACCTCCAGCGACCGCTCGCGGAAGCGGTGCTCGACGCCCGCGTGATGGCGGTGCTGCGCGTCAAGGGGCTGCACGACGCGCTGCTGGAGGCCAACCGGCGGCTCGCGCGCCAGGCCCTGACGGACGATCTCACCGGGCTGGCGAACCGGCGCCACGGCGCGCATCAGCTCGGCCGCGAGATCGCGTTGTGCGTCCGTCACGGCCGCCAGCTGGCCCTGATGCACGTCGACATCGATCACTTCAAGGTCATCAACGACACCCACGGGCACCAGGCGGGCGACCAGGTGCTGATCGAGGTCGCGCGCCGGCTGCTGGCCGGGATGCGCGGCGGCGACGAGCTCGC